>JANLSL010000130.1:0-3123 GCA_031362385.1 Alphaproteobacteria bacterium
ATGGCGCACGACTGAAAACGGAGTTGCTATCAACACCGGCGGCACGCTTGATGGCGTTGCCTACGAAGACGCGGTTGGGCTTGGCAAAGCGTTGGCTGCCAATCCATCGGTTCCATCGTGCCTGGTTAATCGCTTAGTGAATTACGCGACCGGGCGCACAGCTGATCGCAAGTGGCTGTCGTATTTAGAGCAGCGGTTCAGCGATGATCAGTATCGTTTGCCCAAGCTTCTCAACCGCATCGCGGTCAGCGATTTGTTCTATGCAGTTTCACCGGCTGATTCAAAACCACAGGCAGGCGGTGTTGCCGTCGGTTTAGAAGGGAAGACATAACCATGACCAACTCATTTTCTCGCCGCAGCGCATTGAAGGGTCTCGTCAATGGGGCAGCAGTGACGGTCGCTTTGCCGTTCCTTGATTGCTTTCTCGATAATAGCGGCACTGCGCTTGCCTCTGGTGCTCCCATCCCGGTGCGCTTTGGCACTTGGTTTTGGGGCTTAGGCTTTAATCCTGGGCGCGGCGTCGCGGCGAAGACTGGGCCAGGCCTTGAGTTTCTTGAAGAATGCCAACCCCTGACGCCCTACAAAAAGCACATTAACTACTATTCTAATTTCAATACGATGCTTGATGGGAAGGTCACGCTGGTCCATTTCACGGGGTGGGTTGCAGCACGTACGGGCAGTGTTCCACTGAATGGCAACGATATCCCCGAACCGACCATTGATGTGATCGTCGCTGACAAAATTGGCTCAACGACACGGTTTCGCTCATTGGACTTAAGTTCGACTGGAAATCCGCGCGACAGTTACACAGCGCGCAGTACGGGCAGCAAAAATTCAGCCGAGGTCTCGCCGCTTGCTTTCTATACCAAAGTCTTTGGCCCGGAGTTTACCGACCCGAACAGCGTGAACTTTACGCCCGATCCCGCCCTCATGTTGCGCCGAAGCGTGCTCAGTGCTGTCGATGATCAACGAAAGAGTTTCACCAAAACGCTTGGTGCTGCCGACAAAGCGCGGATGGATGAGTATTTTACTGCGATCCGGCAAATTGAGCAGCGCCTTGATTTGGAATCACAAAAGCCTGCGCCACTTGATGCGTGCGTGCGGCCATCGGTGCCGCGCGACGGCGTGATTGGAACCGAGCTTGATGTGGCGATGAGCACTCATAAAACGTTGAGCGAGTTGCTTGCGATTGCGGTGGCGTGCAACCAAACACGCGTTTTCAATATGCTTTATTCTCAGGCCCTTTCGACTTTGCATCGCCGGGGTGAAGCCTTCATCCACCATACGCTGACGCACGAGGAGCCCGAAGATCCTAAGCTGGGTTATCAGGCCGAAGTTGCCTGGTACAACGTGCGGAGTTTCGAGGCGATGGCGACTTTCATCTCCGCCTTTGCCAACATCAAGGAAGGAGCCGGGACGCTGCTCGATAACACGCTGATCTTCGCAAATAGCGACACAAATTACGCCAAAATGCATGCGCTGGATGGAATTCCTGTGATGACCATCGGCAACGCCGGCGGGAAAATGAAAACCGGAATTCATGTTGGTGGTAATGGTGACCCGATTTCTAGGATTGGCTTGACGGCGCAACACGCGTTGGGTTTGCCAGTCCAGAAGTGGGGCACGTACTCAATGGAAACATCAAAGGTTATTTCTGAGGTTTTGGTGTGATCCTCAAGATTCTATCAGTCGCGCTCGGCTTTGCTTCAATCTCGGCATCCGCCGCCGATACCTCAACACCACCAGGTGTGTCGTCGTTCGAGACCGACATCGGAACGCACTACATCACATCGGGTGGTTTTACGCTGTATGTTTATGATGGCGATCTGAAACCGATGCAGTCGTCGTGTATCAATGAGTGCCCAGAGGCTTGGCCGCCACTGCCTGCCGAGACTGATGCGGTGGCTGTTGGCGCGTGGACCCCGTTTATGCGAAATGATGGCATTCGTCAGTGGGCGTATCGTGGCAAGCCGATTTATACTTTTGCCAAGGATTCCCAGCCCCGCGCCACGCAAGGCGATGGTGTGCTGGGTGTTTGGCATATCGCTGTGTCGCTGAAGCCTCGCCCACCCGGCGTGATGTTCCGTGGAACAATTATTGGACGTGTTGCGGCCGACCCCACGGGCAAGACGCTTTACACGCGTGATAACAACACGTGCATGGGGAACTGCTTGCATTACTGGAAGCCATACGTTGCCCCATGGGCGGCCAGCGACAAAGGGGACTGGTCGGTGGTGACACGAGCCGACGATGGAACCAAGCAATGGGCGTGGCGCGGCCGTCCGCTCTATACGTTCGTTGAGGATAATAAGGCCGGAAATTATAACGGCGATGGAGTTGATCAGTGGCGGGCTTTACTGATTCAGCCAACGCCTTCGGTTCCAAATTGGGTGACGGTGCACCCCTCAGACTTAGGTCCTGTCTTCGCCGATCAACGTGGGATGACTTTGTACACCATCTCCGAACTCAAACGAACAATGGCCGAGGCGACATGTAATGACAGCTGCCTCGAGGCCAACTGGATCCCCTTGATGGCCGACGCGAACGCAAAGCCAACGGGAAACTGGTCGCTCATGGAAGTGTCGCAAGGCAAACAATGGGCCTACCGGGCGCTGCCGCTTTATGTGTTCAAGCATGATAAGGGCCCAGGCAGTATCGAAGGCGACAAGTTTGCCCTTGGTGGTGGCAACTCGGGTTGGCGCGCCGTCATTCAAGCTACGCTGGCTGAAGAGCCAATCTAAAGCATCGCGAATTAGAAAAGCGAGCGCCCGACCGACCCAGGCGATCTGATCGCGCCTTAAGCGGGAATTCCCAAGAACCTCTGAATTGTCGGCAGTTTGCCGCCAATCCCCGGAGATGTTTCAACCAACTCCTTTTGTGCATTGCGGATCATCGCTGCGGCTTGGTCTACAAATTCGCTTAAGGGGTCGCGCTTAATCGCCATGACAAGCGTCTGCTGGGTGATCTGTGGCAGCAACGAATGCACGTCGTGGCTAAACGCTGCCCGGTACGCGATGTGATATGTTGTCAACGCCTTCAGTTGAAGCATCACGCTTTCTTGCCGCAGCTCGGGTGGAGTTTTGTTGTCCCCCGAACGGCTCCATGCCCACATCAGGTGGCCAC
>JANLSL010000146.1:0-2204 GCA_031362385.1 Alphaproteobacteria bacterium
GGAAGCTGAGGCCTTGGCCATGCGTCACACTAATCGCGGGCCCTATGAGCTCAATCGTCAGGTCGAGTCTAAGACAATTTCTGTCCTCGAAGGATTGATCACATCGACAAAGACAAAACTGATTTGGCTGAAAGCAGACAGCGATGCCGGTCGGCGATTCAGTGGGGGAACACTTAAAGCAACGGCCGATTTTATTGCTGATCAGGAGATGGTAGCAGCATCAGATGCTTGGTTGCGCATGAGTGCGGGTGATCATCGCGACGGATTGACTTTGCCCACGGTTGGCGTGCCGCCATGGATGGCTCGTGTTGCCCTCGCCTTGCCAAAAGGCCTGATGGGGAATCCGCATCAGGAGTGGTTCGAGATGACCCGCGAGGTCCACCTCGCGACTGCGCCTTTATTTGGGTTAATTGCCGTGCCAGCCCTCAATGATCGCGCAGCACTGATCGAGGCCGGGCGGCTGTGGCAGCGCATGCACATCCAAGCAACCGTGTTGGGATTAGCGGTTCAGCCGCTCAACCAGTTGATGGAAATGACTGACCGTGATGCAGCACTTCAGCGCACTTCACCAGCGGCTGAGACTCTCGAAAGCCTTGCGACTTTAGCGGGCGATGCATTCGCTTTTGCATTTCGTATCGGCTACAGCCGATTTATGACGAACCCGAGTCCGCGCCGCAACCTCGCAGACGTGATCGCCAATTAGGTCGCTGAAAGCCCGTCCGCCGAGCGGCCACAGGGCTAAATCCAGCGTTTGTGCGGGCGACGCGTAGTTTCGCGCACCTGTCCGCTCGCCTATCATTCGCGATCATCTTTTCTAGGGAGGTACCCATGACCAACACACCATCTATCACCCGCCGTGAGGCCGTCGCATTGGCAAGCGCGGTGGTAGCAACGACGACGATCGGCCCGCAGGCAGCGGCTGCAGATTCTATGGTTGTGCTGGTGACTGGCTCGAACCGCGGAATCGGTTTGGAATTCGTCAAGCAATACGCGGCTAAGGGTTGGACGGTTATTGCCACCACCCGTAGCCCCGACAAAGCCGAGGAATTAAAAAAGGTTGCGGCCAGTAACAAGAAGGTTGTGATTGAGCAACTCGATGTCGCCGACAATGCTTCGGTCGATGCTTTGGCCGCGAAGTACAAAGGCAAGCCCATCGATCTGCTGATCAATAACGCGGGCATCACCGGCGACTTCCGCAACCCGAAACCACAAAGCTTTGGCACGCTCGATCATGCACAGCGCGACGATTTTATGCATACCAATGCGCTGGGGCCGCTGAAAGTCACTGAAGCACTGTATGAGAACGTTAAACTTGGAAAAGGCAAAAAGATTGTTGCCGTCACCTCATTGGCGGGATCTTTTGGTGCCAAATTCGGCGGTGGTATTCCAGGCGGCTATTGGTACAAGATTAGCAAGGCCACGTTGAACGCAGCCATGGTTAACGTCTCAGTGGACGCCAAAAAAGACGGCATTATTGTGACCCTTCTCTCACCTGGCACCGTGCGCGTTGAAAAGATCGGCAATGTGCAGATGCCAGGCCTGATTGAGCCGCTGGAAAGCATTAGCGGCATGATCAAAGTGATTGATGCGCTGACGCTTGAAGATGCCGGCACGATCATCCGCTATAATGGCGAACGTCAGCCGGTATAGTTTAATTGCTATAGCCTGTGGGAGTCAGAGATGACTGATGAACTGCCGCGCCGCGGTGCGCTCGTTGCATCATCTGCTTTCACGACAGTGCTGGGGCTGGGGTTTTGGACGGAAGCGGTTGCGGCTGAACCTAAAGCCCCCACGAACGTGCTTGTTACGGGGGCTTCGCGAGGGCTCGGCATCGAGTTCGTTAAGCAATACGCAGCACGAGGCTATAGCGTCATTGCCACCGTGCGAGATCCTTCCAAAGCACCCGAGCTTCAAGACATGGCCAAGGCTACCAAAAATATTCATGTCGAGCGCCTGGATGTGCTCGATCACGCCAGCATCGACGCGCTTGCCGCCAAGCTGAAAAACACTCCCATTGATATCCTGGTCAATAACGCAGGCATTGGTGGCGGTGGCGCAAACCAAGTTTTTGGCAAAATTAACTACGCGGTATTCGATGACGTGATGAGAACCAACGTCGAGGGCCCGCTTAAGGTTTCTGAAGCGTTTGTCGAAAATGTTGTAGCAAGCGCGCAAAAGAAAATAATGATGGTGTCATCAAGCCA
>JANLSL010000170.1:0-1577 GCA_031362385.1 Alphaproteobacteria bacterium
CTTGGGCGTGATGTTGGCTGGCGCAGTATTGGGGCCCAAACGCGGCGCGCTGGCGGTGATCATTTTTCTGGGCGTTGTGGTGTTGGGGTTTCCGCTGCTGTCGGGTGGGCGCGGGGGGTTGGGTGTTTTCTTTGGGCCCAGCGCTGGCTTTCTGTTCGGGTGGATTGCCGGTGCTTTTGTTGTTGGCGCCCTGGCAGGCAAATCACTCCCGCGCTTAATCGCGGCGTGTCTGATCGGTGGTATTGGGGCGGTGTATACGATTGGTGTGCCGTGGATGGCCGCTGTGGCGCATCTCACATTCGGTCAGGCCCTGCTTGCATCAGCCGCGTTTTTGCCAGGTGACATTGTCAAAGCGGTGCTTGCCGCATGCGCAGCGCGTGGCATTTACCGCGGGTATCCCGGGCTGAATCAATGAAACGCGGTCTGGTCAGTGATGGCGTTCTGGAGTGGGCAGTGCGCACCCCCGAACGCGTTGCAATCGTGTTAGGCTCTGAAACGATCACTTATGGTCAATTAGCACGGCGCATTCAACGCGTCGCCAGCGCGGTCGATGCCGTTGCCGCGCGCCGGGTTGCAGTATCGCTTCCCAATCACACAGCAGTTTTAGAATTATTTTTTGGTGTGACGTTGGCGGGCGCGGTGTTCGTGGTGTTCGAGCCTAAATGGCCACGCGAAACTTTAGATGCGATGCTAAAAACGCATCAGCCTGATCTCTTTTTTGGAGATGGCCTGGGTGAGGGGGGCATTTCTCTCAATCAATACTCTCTTTGGCGGGATCAGCATGATCCGCGCGCGCTGGTGTCTCAGCCCACACCCGAAATGCCGTTCCTAATTGGTTTTACGTCAGGCACCACGGGGATTCCCAAAGCCTTCATCCGTGCGCATGCGTCATGGACCGCTTCGTTTGCAGCTTCGCGTATTGAGTTCGGCACCGATGAGAACACGCATGTAGTTTTGCCTGGCCCCTTAAGCCACGGTTTGTCGCTGTATTCTGCCGTCGAAACCTTGAACGCCGGCGGGTCGGTCACGATTGAGCCAACATTTGATGCCGCCCGGCTGATGAGCATTACCGGGGCCGGACGCGTCAATACTATCGTTGCAGCGCCAACACTTTTAGATTTGATGATCGACGGAGCGGCACCCATATCCACAATTTCCTGCATTACGACGGCGGGTGCAAAACTTTCCCCTGCGCTGCGCCTAAAATTGCAACGTGTGTTTCCACGCGCACGGATCATTGAATACTACGGGGCATCTGAACTGAGTTTTGTTAGCGTGGCACGCAGCGATGAAAATTGCCCACTTGAATCTGTGGGCCGTGCGTTTCAAGGTGTTGAGATCAAAATCGTCGACGGCGTCGTGTGGGTGAAAAGCGCCATGCTCTCTCACGGGTATGTCGGCCCCACGGATGGCAGTGGATTTCGTGTTGATGAGGGCTGGGCCACAGTCGGGGATCGCGGATCGCTCGATGCGCACGGATTTCTCACGCTGATCGGCCGCGACGGCGATATGATTATTACTGGTGGTTTGAATGTGTACCCAGCAGAAGTCGAAGCGGTTATTGCCGTTGTGCCGGG
>JANLSL010000175.1:0-13528 GCA_031362385.1 Alphaproteobacteria bacterium
CGGCGTGGCGGCCAATACAACTTTGCGCGCAGCCCTTACTGCAACGGCACATCATGCGGGCCTTGAATTTATTGCGCCACCACAACGCTTGTGTACTGACAACGCGGTGATGATTGCGTGGGCTGGCGTTGAGCGTTTACGCAAAGGCCTGATCGACACGCTTGACTTCAAACCCCGCCCGCGGTGGCCCCTGGATCCCACGGCAGCACCTGCAATTGGGGCGGGTGTTAAAGCTTAGTGCATGATGCGGAAAAGTGGATACCGGTTTTCCGAAAACATCATGCACATAAATGATCTACTACATTTTGTGATGGTTACGAAACCACGCAACGGTTTTAGCGAGGCCTTCATCAAGTGAAACGCGTGGCCGGTATCCTACCGCGCGCTCGAGTGCGCTGACGTCGCACCAGGTTTCCTCAACTTCGCCTGGCTGAATGGGTACATAGTTCAAGACAGCTCTTTTGCCCGCATGTTTTTCGATGGCACGAATAAAATCCATCAGTTCAACGGGCTCACCGCGACCGATATTGAAAATACGGTATGGCGCGACACCACTGCCATCTGGGGTTGGATCAGCTGCGTTCCAACTTTCGTCAGCGACGGGAACATGCGTGATCACGCGCACAACACCTTCGACGATATCCTCAACATAGGTAAAATCCCGGCGCATATGGCCGCTGTGATGCACATCAATAGTGGTACCAGATAAAATTCGTGCGGTGAATTTATAGGGCGCCATATCAGGCCGGCCCCAAGGACCGTAAACTGTAAAAAAGCGCAACCCCGTGCAAGGGATTTTAAAAAGGTGTGCATATGAATGGGCCAGCAATTCATTGCTGCGTTTGGTGGCGGCATACAAACTGATCGGATGATCGGCGCTATGATTCTCGGCAAAGGGCGTGGTGCGGTTGGCGCCATAAACCGAGCTTGAGGACGCAAAGACCAAGTGCTTGATCTGATGGGCCCGGCAGGCTTCCAGCACGTTGGTGAATCCACGCAGGTTACTGTCGACATAGGCTTGCGGATTTTCCAGGCCATAGCGCACACCTGCTTGTGCCGCCAGATGTACAACATGTGAAGGTTTGGCGTTGTCAAAAGCGGCAAGTGTCAATGCCGGGTCGGCCAGATCGACGCGTTGTCCACGAAAGTCCGAATGTGCTGCAAGCCGTGCCCAGCGCGCCTCTTTTAAAGATGGGTCGTAATAGCTGTTGAAATTATCAACCCCGACAACCACATGACCCGCCGTTAACAGCCGCTCAGCCACGGCGGCCCCGATAAACCCCGCAGCACCCGTCACCAGAATTGGCCCCATCTTCGAACTCATAACACACCTAAAAAGCATCACTATTGCCGCTAAGACTAATCGTAATAATGTGAACCGCAAGCGACCTTGATCTCTGGGCTTCGATCAGAGACGTTGGCAGAGGTGATGATGGTGGTGACGTGAATATAAAGCGGGTCGGTGTCATTGGGGCGGGGGCGTGGGGTACGGCGTTGGCGCTGACTGCCAAGCGTGCTGGCCGCGATGTCGTGCTGTGGGCGCTGGAACCCGATGTGATCCAGGCCATCACCACGGAACATCGCAATCAGGCGTTTTTGCCAGATGTTCTGCTTGATCCATCCATTACTGCGACAGGCGATATGGCGCTTGCGGCGCGCGCCGATGTGCTGCTGCTGGTGCCGCCCGCCCAGCATTTACGGGCCACGTGTGTGGCGCTTAAGCCGAATTTGCCTGTCCATATTCCGCTGGTGATTTGTGCCAAGGGAATTGAAAAGGGGACCTGCGCTTTGATGACGGCGATTGTTGAAGACATCTTGCCCAATCATCCCGCACTTATTCTTTCTGGGCCCACCTTTGCCAAAGATGTCGCCTTGGGGCTGCCTACTGCTGTAACCCTGGCCACCGACCAGCCAGAGCTGGGTCGCACCATTGCAGCGGCACTGAAGACCAAAACCTTCCGGCCCTATGTGTCGGGTGATCGTATCGGCGTTGAAGTTGGTGGCGCAGCTAAAAACGTGCTGGCGATTGGGTGCGGAATCGCCGAGGGCAAGGGCTTGGGCGCCAATGCGCGCGCTGCATTATTAACGCGCGGCCTGGCCGAGATCGTGCGCCTTGCAGTGGCCTGCGGTGGGCGTGCAGAAACCCTGATGGGCCTGGCGGGCCTGGGTGATTTAGTGCTTACCGCCAGTTCCATGCAGTCGCGTAATTATTCGCTCGGGGTTGCTTTAGGCCAGGGCCAAAGCCTTGATCAAATTTTGGGTGCGCGCCGTGCCGTTACCGAAGGCGTGTATACCGCTGAAGCTGTGGTCAAGTTGGCGGCGCACCACGGTGTTGATATGCCCATTTTTGTGGCCATGGACCAGATCTTGAATCACGGTGCTGGAATTGATGAACAACTCTATGGTCTGCTCAACCGCCCGCTGCGCGACGAGCTGGATACCTAAAGTTCAAATGCTGGTTTCGGGTGCAGTGATGGGTTATCACCTCAGAATAAAGTGAGGCAGTGCTGGTGGTTGCAACCCCTAAAATCTATCCGATCATATTATCAGGCGGCTCGGGTTCGCGGCTGTGGCCCCTCTCGCGCGAAGATTTCCCCAAACAACTCCAAGCCCTGGTGACGGACAAAACGCTGCTCCAGGAAACCGCGCTGCGCTTGATCGGCATTCCCACTGTGGAAGCCCCCATCATCGTTTGCAACGAAGCCCACCGCTTTATTGTTGACGAACAACTCCGCCATGTTGGCATTGAACCCAAAGCGATTGTGATTGAGCCTCAGGGGCGCAACACCGCACCGGCCATTGCCGCGGCTGCATTATTGTTGAAAGACGAACCTGAAGCGCTTTTTCTCTCAATGGCGTCAGATCATATTGTGCTTAACCCACAGGCTTTCCGCAGCGCTGTCGCAGCGGCAGTGCCGGTGGCTCAGGCTGGTCGTCTTGTGACGTTTGGCATTAAGCCCACCTATCCGGAAACCGGCTATGGCTACATCAAACGTGGGAAAGCTATTGCCGGAACAAAGGGCTTTGCGGTCGAACGCTTTGTTGAAAAGCCAGACGTCACCACGGCAGCCGGGTATCTGAAAGACGGCAGCTACGATTGGAACGCCAGTATTTTTCTGTTTTCCGTGCGGTTGTTTCTTGATGAGCTGGCGAAGTTTGAACCAGCCATTGTCAGCGGCTGCCAAGGCGCACTTGAAAAAGGAAAAAGCGATCTTTTTTTCTTCCGGCTTGATCCTGAAACGTTTGCAAAAATCCCTAGTCGCTCGATTGATCATGGCCTGATGGAGCACACCGATAAGGCCGCTGTTGTGCCGGTTGATATGGGCTGGTCTGATGTCGGTTCGTGGTCAGCACTTCATGCACAAACAAAAACCGATTCGCACGGCAACGCGCTGGTGGGCGACGTACTGGCCATTGATAGCCAAAACACATTTATCCGCAGCGACAAGCAGCTGACCACGGTGCTGGGCGTGAAGAACCTTACGGTCGTCGTCACCGCCGACGCAGTTTTGGTTGCCGATAAGTCGCGCGATCAGGATGTGAAATTGATTGTCGATCAACTCAAGGCCAAACAACGCACCGAAGCCAGCCAAGCCGCACGTACCTACCGGCCATGGGGCTGGTTCCAAACCATGGATGAAGGCCCGCGGTTCCGGGTGAAAAGACTATGCGTGAAGCCGGGCGGGCAGCTTTCATTGCAAAAACACGCCCATCGCTCTGAACATTGGGTGGTGGTGACGGGCAAAGCTTGGGTCACCTGTGACGGCGAAGATTTTTTTCTGCACGAAAATGAATCCACATTCATACCGGCTGGCACAGTGCACCGGCTGGCGAATCCCTGGATGCAAGAATTACACATGATCGAGGTGCAATCAGGCTCTTATGTCGGCGAAGACGATATTGTGCGTCTTGAAGATGGTTATGGCCGCACTTCAGCAAGCACCAAAACACCAGTTAAGGCAAAGCCCAAAAAGAAAGCGCCGAAATTGAAACGAAAAATCCGCCGCAAGGCGGGCGCAGTTCCGGCCAAACGGCGCAGTGCGCGCCGACGCACCACGCGGCGGCGTTAATTGGGATCGGGGCATCCAATGAGGAGATCATTTTATCATGACCACTATCAATCGCCGCAGCGTTCTTGCTGGCGTGGCCAGTGTTAGCGGTGTCGCCATGACCGCATCAGCAGATGAGCCGCGCGTCTCGACCATGAAGCCTTTTGCGAAGGGCGATGTGTTCGTTGGCGCGACTTTGCTTAATAATCCCACTGACGATCATGCGGGCCTCGGGCGGATCATTCAGTATGATGCTGAATTGAAAGAAAAGGGTGTGCTGTGGGTCACGGGCACAACGCATCTGGTTGGCGGATTGACGTTCGCACCCGATGGCACACTTTGGGCGTTTGATAACTTAGGCTGGTCGGTACTTACTGTTGGCCGAGATGGCAAACAAAAATCATCCATGCGTTTAATGGATCGGGCCATCGGCAAAGTTCAATTTTTAAAAAACGGCCACGCGTTGTTTATGGAATACTTCAAGGGCGATGCTCAGCCCGAAACCCTGACAACGCGCTACAAAACACTCCCCGATCACCCAGGCCAGGTGGGTATGGGTCAAATTTATGAGTATGATACCAACCTCAAGCTGGTGCGGACATTCTCACCCGACGTGCACGGCGGTATGTCGCGCAGCATGGCCATTACCCATGCAACCCTGGCCAGCGATGGGAAAACGCTGATTTATACCTCTGAAACAGGTCCGCGCTTGATGCGCTTTGACGTTGCTACTGCACAACAATTGCCAGATCTCAAAAACTTGCCACCGTCGCAAGGCGGCCCCCCGGCCATGTTCCTGGATGTGGCGCGCACGGGCACAAAAATTTTACTTCCGCTCGGTAATCGGCTGGCCGTCATTGATGAACAGTCGGGTCAAGATATTGCAAGCTTTCCGCTGCCAGGATTCGGCTGGGCGGTGGTCACGCCTTCCTGGGATGGATCAGTTGCATACGTCGCCAATTGGTTTACCGGCGATATGGCCAAGGTGGCATTGGCTGATGGTGCCGTTACGGCTCAAACAAAAATTTCACCTAAATGTATCTCGGGTATTGCTCAGTTCGCTGCGTAAGGGTTTTTCAATATGCTGTGCACCATTATTTGTTTTGATAAACCAAACCATGTTGACTTGCGCATGGCCACACGCCCGAAACATTTAGAATGGATGGACAAGGAAAATCCACGCGCACTTTTTATTGGGCCGATTTTGGCCGACGACGGGCAAACCCCGATTGGCTCGCTGTTTGTGGTGGACTTCGATAGCCTTGATGCCGCCAAAGCCTTCGCCGCGCGCGATCCTTATGCCCATGCTGGCCTGTTTGAACGCGTTACCATACAGCCCACCCGCAAGGTGCTGCCCAAGGAGTAAAAGCGAGCCTCATGATGCCGCGCATTCACTCCCTTTTCCGTTATCCCATCAAGAGTTTTAGCGCCGAGTCATTGACGTCAGTCGAAGTCATGCCAGGCCGTGCCTTTCCAGGTGATCGGCGCTTTGCGCTCATGCACTCTGAAAGTAGCTTTAACCCACAGCGCCCAGCCTGGCAGCGCAAGCGTGAGTTTGCTGTTCTGGTTCAAAACGATGCCATCGCTCAATTCAAAACCGCATTTGATCCGGGCACAGGTCATTTAAGAATCGAACACGCGGGCACAGTTGTTTTCACAGGGGATGTTTCCACGGCTATGGGTCGGCAACAGGCCGATGCGGCTTTTAATGCAGTGCTCAAAGATCGGCGCGGGCCCCTGCGGTTGGTGGATGCCGGTGAAGTCGCGCTCACAGATCAACAAGCGCCCTCGATTTCGTTTATTAACCTCGCTTCTTTACGTGAACTCGAGGCCAAGGCGGGCGCACTGCTCGATCCGGTGCGATTTCGCGGCAATATTTTGGTTGAAGGCTTGGCGCCCTGGGCTGAGTTTGCATGGGTTGGCCAAACTGTTAAAGTTGGCGCAGTTGAGTTCAAGATCACCAGTCGTATCGACAGGTGCATGGCCACCGCCGTGAACCCCGCCACTGCGCAACGTGATATCGACACGTTGAAATTATTGCGCGAGAGTTATGAACACATTGATTGCGGCGTTTTCGGCCAGGCCGTCACCGCTGGCACTCTTCATGTTGGTGATGCGATCTCAACATCATGACGCGCGTTTTGTGTGCTCTTGCTGATCTCAATGCGACCAACGCCAAAGAAATCACTTTTGACAAAGCCGGCCAGCGGCTGTCGGTATTTGTGGTTAAACATCAGCAAGAAGTGCTGGGATATGTCAATTCGTGTCCCCATGCGCGGCTGCCGCTGAACTGGCGTGATGACCAGTTTTTCGATGTGACCGGCCACTACCTTTATTGCGCCAATCATGCCGCCACCTTCGATATTGCCTCAGGTCAATGCGTGCGCGGCCCATGTAAGGGTAAATCGCTTACGAAATACCCAATTGTTGTGGATGGACTAAACATCGTCGCAAAAGAGTGACTCGGCGATAGTGTTGAGTTTATGCTCTGACGCGCAGGAGGCAGGCCATGTCCGATCAAAAACTGTTTGACGTCCCATCCGCCATTTCTCAAACCGCGCATGCCAATGCCCGCGTCTACGCCGAGATGTATGATGCCTCGGTCAAAGATCAGCTGGGCTTTTGGCGCGAGCATGGCAAGCGGCTTGAGTGGTTTGTGCCTTACCGCTCGGTCAAAGATGTTTCATTCAAGGCCGACGATCTCCATATCCGTTGGTATCATAATGGCACGCTTAACGCGTCGATGAATTGTCTCGACCGCCATTTGGCCACACGCGCCACCCAAACCGCAATCATCTGGGAAGGCGACGATCCCAAACAAAGCAAATACGTCACCTATGCCGAGCTGCACGAGATGACGTGCCGGCTAGCCAACGTGCTGAAAACGCTGGGTGTCAAAAAAGGTGATCGCGTTTGTATTTATCTGCCCATGATTGTCGAAGCCGCAGTAGCTATGTTAGCCTGCGCGCGCATTGGCGCCATTCATTCCGTCGTGTTCGGTGGCTTCGCGCCCCACTCCGTGGCTGATCGCATCAACGACTGTACCGCCACCATCGTGATCACGGCTGACGAGGGAGTTCGTGGCGGAAAGAAAATCCCCCTCAAAGCAAACCTCGACGAAGCGTTGAAAAACACGCCGTCGGTCAAGCACGTGATTGTGGTCAAACACACCGGCGGTGCCGTGACCATGAAATCACCGCGCGATGTGTGGTATCACCTCATGACGGCCAGCGCGCATAAGTTTTGCGATCCGGTTGAAATGAACGCCGAAGATCCGCTGTTCATTCTCTATACGTCAGGTTCTACCGGAAAACCTAAGGGTGTGTTGCACACAACTGGTGGCTACTTGGTCTATGCGTCGATGACGCACGAGTACGTCTTTGATTATAAAGAAGGCGAAGTTTACTGGTGCACTGCTGATGTTGGCTGGGTCACGGGCCATAGCTACATTGTGTATGGGCCGCTGGCGAACGGTGCCATCACATTGATGTTTGAAGGTGTGCCCACCTATCCTGACTCGTCGCGGTTCTGGCAGGTGATCGACAAACACGGTGTGAATATTTTCTATACCGCGCCCACAGCTTTGCGGGCACTCATGCGCGAGGGTGATGCGCCGGTGAAACGCACCTCGCGCGGAAGTTTGCGTATTCTGGGTTCAGTCGGCGAGCCCATCAATCCAGAAGCGTGGCTGTGGTATCACCGTGTTGTGGGCGATGGCCGCTGCCCGATTGTCGATACCTGGTGGCAAACTGAAACCGGCGGCATTTTAATTTCACCATTACCGGGTGCGACTAAACTCAAACCTGGGTCGGCCACGCTGCCGTTTTTTGGTATTAAACCGTGTTTGGTCGATAACGCGGGCAATGTGCTTGAGGGCCCTGCAACCGGAAATTTATGTATCACTGATTCGTGGCCCGGCCAGATGCGCACTGTGTACGGCGATCATCAACGCTTTATCGATACCTATTTCAAAACATATCCCGGAAAGTATTTCACAGGCGATGGCTGCCGCCGTGACGAAGATGGCTATTACTGGATCACAGGTCGCGTCGATGACGTCATCAATGTGTCGGGTCATCGCTTGGGTACGGCAGAAGTCGAAAGCTCATTGGTCGGCCATCACGCAGTCGCTGAAGCCGCCGTGGTTGGTTATCCGCACGATATCAAGGGCCAAGGCATTTATGCCTATGTGACGCTCAAGCTTGGCGTTGAAGCAACCGAGGCTTTGAAGAAAGAGCTTTTGGATTGGGTGGCCAAAGATATTAGCGCCATCGCCAAACCAGATGTTCTGCAATGGGCGCCAGGTTTGCCCAAAACACGTTCGGGAAAAATCATGCGCCGCATTTTGCGCAAAATCGCTGAAAACGATGTGGCAAACGTGGGCGACACCTCGACGTTAGCCGACCCCAGTGTGGTTGATGATTTAGTAAAAAATAGAGCCGCAAACTAATAGAGCAACACATTAAGCGCGTGCGCTGAGCAGCCGCATGACTGCTGCGCGCTGAGACTCAACCACGCGTGCATTGCCCTCAAGGTTAAGTTCTGAGAATACTTCTTCAGCTTGATCGAAGGCGGCAACGGCTTGTTTGAGGTAGTCGTAGCTGTCGACAGCCTCGCCTTTTTCTTTCAATGCAGCGCCGATGTTGGCCATCGTCGTGGCCCAGACTAAAGGTGCCCGTCGGCGGCTCATGACCTCGGCAATTTTAATAAAGACACCCACCGCCTTATCAAACAGGCCCGACTGATTGGTCAGTTTGCCCATCGTAATCAACAAGCCGCCCAATGAATTTTGAATATCTGCCCAGCGCGCGGGTGATTCAGTGATGGTCCAGATCGACATCGCCTGGCCAAATGCCTCAGCTGCCTCATCAAGGTAATGGGTTTCTTTGCTGATCTCAGCCATACTGTGCAAGGCTAATCCAAGCCTCGTTTTCAAAGCAGCATAGTCATCAGCAAAAGTATCCTCGCCTACCATGGTCAGCGCCGTGCGGTAATACGCAACGGTCTTGTCAGCAAGCTTGGCGTGATCGGTGGAGTCTGCAATCAACGACATGGCATCGGCCATATGTGTGCCGATCATTGCTTTTTCGTGGGGCAAAAAAGCATCGTCGCCGAGAATGATCGCGCCACGATAAACTGAAATGGCTTTCTCGAGTGTCAGCACGTCACCGGTTCTGGCACCGTCGAGCAATAACAGTGCTGCATAACAAGCTTGCACCGTGGCGCATTCTGCCACCGTGCCCAAACTATCGCCTTCTGCTACGTGCTTTACTTTCCCGAGCGTTGGCCCGAACAATGCAGCACGTGCAAGTAAGCCTTCGTTAGATTCCACGTTCACTGCCGCAAGCGCTGCACCGAAAATAAGATCACCTACACCGGCATTAAAAAACGCAGGAACTTCAAGGCGCTCAAGTGCGCTGAGTGTGGCTCCTAAAGGTTGCACAGGCGTAGAGGAACTTAAGAATCGCAAACGCCATGAACGCCCCGGGGTGGAATCTTTTTTCAATGCCGCCGCAGTAATCTCGTCGCCCCAAATTAACAGGTCGGCGTTTTCGCGCTTCAGCCAGCGCCTGCCTAAATCTAACGCCATCGATAGAAAAAGCGGCTGCGTATTATCAGCACCTGGTGCCGTGAGTGGGCGCTCAGCAAGACGTACGTTGATCCCTAAGCGGCCCGTGAGGCGATCATGGATATGTCGGGCGGCGCGGTTTTCAACATCCCCGCTGAGCGGGCTAATGATCACCTGCAAGGGTTCCGCACCAAAAAGGATGTCTTCGGGCTCGTCCAAATGAATTTGCAATGGATCGAGTTCTTTGCGGCCGCGCAACCGATCGAAGAATGAGCTCAACGCCATGACTGTTTCTTCTCACCGTGGGGCCCGAAAATAAAATATTCAAATCCCTAACAGGGGCGATTTAACAAACCCTTGAGACTCGACCACCACCGAGCCGTACTTTAAAAATCCGAGCAGCGGCCTTTGCGTTCCCAATCGCCGAACCGGGTGGGCTCAGGCCCTTTGGGGCCGCCAGTTTCAGGGGGATGGGTATCGGCTTGTGGCTCAGATAAAGCACCCTTTGGGGTCGGGGTTTTTGGTTTTAAGGCCGCCGCGGCCGGACTTAAGGGAAGGGGATGCGAGGTCATTGCCAAACTTACCCCATCTCGTTTGTGATCACCACACCCGGCCCCTTTTCTCGCATATCTTTTCCAGGGCCTTCATACTGGGTGGGGGAGATCAGGCATGACCAGAATCACAAAGCACTACGCCGAAGGGCGGTTTGGGCAAATTCATTATCGGCGCGCGGGGCCATCTGGGCCAAGCGCCCATCCACCATTGATCTTGTTTCACATGAGCCCCTACTCAGGCGTGATTTATGAGAACCTGATGGCCGAGATGGGAGCATCACGCGTGATCATTGCGGCCGACACTCCTGGCTTTGGCAATTCCGATGCACCGTCTACGCCACCCACGATCCAAGACTATGCTGCTGCAATGGGCGATCTGATCGATACCTTGAAACTTCGCGGTGTCGATGTGATGGGTTATCATACCGGCTCAAAAATCGCGCTCGAGCTTTGTATTCAGCGCCCACAACAAGTGCGCAAGATTATCATGATTTCAGCGGCCATCTGGACCGATGCTGAGGTGGCTGATCACCGCGCCCAATTTGCCAAAACCGAACTCGCAGAAGATGGCTCACATTTAGTAAAGTGGTGGAAAGCTGTTCAGCATTGGAGCATGAAGGGCCGTACGCTGAACCACATGGCCGAAACATTTCACGCGCGCATTATGCGGCCGGGCATTTCATGGTGGGGCCATAACGCAGCGTTTGACTATAAAACCGCCGATGCCTTGCAGAAAATCGATCACGAAATTCTGATACTCAACCCCGAGGACGATATTTGGGAGTTTACGCCACGCGCCAAGAGGTATCTCAAGAACAAGCGCAGCCGTATTCATGATCTGCCGGGCTGGAGCCACGGCTTTCTTGATGTTAAAACCAAAGAAACCGCAGCACTGATGGGCACTTTTCTCGACGCGACCTAAGGGTGGTTGCACTGCTCATGCGCTAATGCACAACTGCTATTTACAAGACAAGATAATCCTACTTCTCATGCAAGGATCAAGCTCATGAAAATCTCCCACTTCTTTGCCACAACCATGGTTGTGATGATGTCACTTTCAGCGGTCGCTCAAGATGCCCCCCCACCGCCAGCCAAAAAACCTGTCGTGCTTTTGGCAGGCGCTACCGGCAAAAACGGAAGTATGGTTTTGAAAGCATTGAATGCGCTCCCGGGCGCGCCTTATGAAGTTCGGGCCATGACGCGTGATTCCGCAGCCGCTGTTTCTAAATTCGGCAGCATTGCAAATTGGTATGAAGCCGATGTGCTAAAACCTGAAACATTGACCAAGGTTATGGCGGGTGTTGATTTCATTATTGATGCTAAGGCCGCCACCGGCATTCTTGGTGATAGCCGCCCGGAAATGGTTGATCTTGAAGGCACCAAAAATATGATCGCGGCGGCCAAAGCGGTGGGCGTGAAAAAATACGTGATTATCACCTCGTCAGTCTCGGGCCAGAAAGATCACTTCCTCAATAAAATCGGCCGCAATGTGTTGATCTATAAAGGTGAGGCTGAAGACGCGCTGATGGCATCAGGGCTGAACTACACCATTGTTGGTCCGTCGGGCATGAACGATGACCCCGCAGGAAAAGAAATTAAGCTCATTCCCCGCAAAGATTATGTCGCAGGCATGCAAATCACCCGCGCTGATACAGCCATCGTTTGTATTGAAGCGCTGGTAAACGCGGGCGCATCGAACAAAGCATTCACCATTATCAATGGCGAAGGGCCAGCGACTGAAACGTGGAAGCAATTGTACGCCTCAATGCCCAGTAAGTAATAAATCTAGAAACTGGGAATTGGTGGTGCGTCAGCTTTGCGGGCTGCGGCAAAGCCACGGCAGTGCGACGCACGATCTGGTTTGTCGAGTAGTTTCCAGCCCATCACATCTTTGAAGCCCGCCACCCGCACCATGTGGACGAAGCATTTTAACGTGGGCGCCCACCAATTTGTTGGGTTATCGCCGTATTGGCTGTCGGGGTAGAACTCCATCAAGAGCTGATTTTGCTCAGGGTACCCTTTGCCGATACCGCCGCGATAAGGGCTGTAGTCGTCAAGAATAGCACTCTCGACAAAAATCCATTGCTTACACACCGACGACAATCGATCGAGCGCCAACAACGGGTGGCGCAGGTGATAGAGAGTGCCAAAGAAAAAAACCGTATCGAACGTGCCTAAAATTTCAGGCGAGATATCGTAAACGCTCATCTCGCGGCGTGAACATTGCTCGTCGGTATAGCCCAAGGCCTCTTTACATAAATCAAATGTGGTCCAACTGCCGCGCGGCACGTTTAATTGAGTGTCGAGGCTGTCTGAAAAATCGTCGATGGCCACGACTTCACTGGCGCCACGCTTCAAGGCCTCAAATGTCCAATAGCCGTCCCACGCCCCCACATCTAATACACGGTGGCCATCGAGGCGGTCAGGTACGCCATAACTTTTGGGGTTAAGTGGAGCCCATCCCGGGGTCGTCACGCCGCCTGGTAATTCAATGCGGTGGTACCAGAACGGAATCGCTTTAATTTTGGATTGTAAATCTGTGGTTAATTTTGTGGTCATGGGGGGCTGGCGTATTCAGATGCGACGTTGACAACCAATGCGCTTCGTCGTCCATGTCTACACATGAAGCAACCGCAGCGCCAGACCGAGACCAAAAATGAACCCGATGCCCGGGTCGCAGCCCTGGTGCTGCTGTCAGGCGCGCTTCGTCACCGCCGTTCGATTGACGATAATTTTGATAATGCTGCGCTCGGTTTGACAGATCGTGACCGCGCCTTTGCTCGGCTATTGGTGGCCACCACGCTGCGCCGTTTGGGCCAAATCGATGGGGCATTGGCAGGGTTTTTGGAACGTACCCCACCGCCAGTTGTGCAAGACATCTTGCGCATCAGTGCTGCACAGATTTTGTTTGTGGGCACACCCGCCCACGCGGCCGTGGCCACCGGTGTTGATTTGACCAAGCGCCAAGGCCAAGAACGCTTGTCAGGCTTGGTCAATGCGGTGTTGCGCCGGTTGACCGAGCGTGGAGCGCACCTTATCGCTGCGCAAGACGCGCCTAAGCTGAATACACCGGCATGGATGTGGGATCGGTGGATCGCAGGTTACGGCACCGAATCTGCCCGCCATATCGCTGAGGCTCATCTGGTTGAAGCCCCGGTCGATTTAACGTTAAAAGATCCCAGCGGTGCTGAAACTTGGGCAAAAAATCTTGGCGCAGATATTCTGCCAACTCAAAGTTTGCGCCTGGGCGAACACGGCCGCATCGACCAATTGCCAGGGTTTGCTGAGGGCGCATGGTGGGTGCAAGACGCGGCAGCCGCCTTACCCGCGCAGATGTTGCTTGCGGCACTGGGTCA
>JANLSL010000181.1:0-4803 GCA_031362385.1 Alphaproteobacteria bacterium
GCTATGGCGGCGGGGTGTGTGGGCCCAGAGCGGCAGCAGTTATTTTCAGATAAGAAGGCTGCGCTGGAGATTGCGCGATCAGCGGTTAACGTTCCGGCCTATAGCCCACAGCAGCTGAAAGCCCAAGGGTTTTCAGTCAACATGGATGGCGTTCGGCGCAGCCTGATGGACCTTATTGCGATGCCCGACGTTGGGTGGGCGGGCGCCTGTCGAATTATGCCAGAGCTGGCCAGCACCCGCGCCGATGTGGTTGAGCAGATTGAGATTGAAGCCCGGTATCGCGGCTATATCGACCGGCAGGACGCTGATATCCGGGCTTTCCGTAAGGATGAGTCCATGACGCTACCAGCCAAGCTAGACTACGCAGATGTTGGCGGCCTCTCAACCGAGGTGCGGACCAAGCTGGCTAAGGCTCGGCCAGCAACGCTAGGAGCCGCAGCTAGAATTCCCGGTGTTACCCCGGCGGCGCTCACCGCCCTTTTGCGCCACGTTAAGAAGTCGCCGTCAGCTAGGCTGCCGGCTAACGCCGCTTAAATTGTTTCACGTGAAACAATTGAGCGAGTCGAAACAAATTACATACGGTCCAGAGCAGTTCGCCAGTGAGCAAAATGTTTCACGTGAAACATTTTCGCGCATTTTAACGTATGTTGAGCTGCTGCTGACCTGGAACAAGCGCATCAACCTGATCTCTAAATCGACCGAGCAGAGCATATGGCAGCGGCACATTCTGGACTCTGCCCAACTTTATCCACTCATTCCCCGGGATTGTTTATCCTTGGCCGACCTTGGCTCAGGGGCTGGGTTTCCTGGCCTGGTTTTAGCGATTATGGGGGTTAAGGGTGTTCGGCTGATTGAATCAGACGCCAGAAAATGTGCTTTCATGCGGGAGGCGGCCCGGATAACCGGAACAGACGCCCAAATCATAAACATCCGAATAGAGAAAGCGCCCTCTGCCCCGGTCGATATTATTACTGCCAGGGCCCTGGCCCCCTTGACCGATCTTTTAGACCTCGCGAAGCCTCTGATTGGCCCAAAAACGGAATGCTTATTCCTAAAAGGTCAACATATAGAGGCAGAATTGACGCAAGCCCACAAAATGTGGAGAATGCAGGTGGATTGTCGGCCTAGCCGATCTGATCCGACTGGTTCAGTGGTGCGCGTTCGCGAGGTAAGTCATGTCAATTCTGTCTGAGTTCGAGTCCCCTCTTGCCCAACAGATTGTGGTGACCTCACGGCCGCGCACCCTGGCCATCTCAAATCAAAAAGGCGGCGTGGGAAAAACCACCACCGCGGTTAACCTGGCCACGGCCATGGCCGCCGTGAATAAAAAAGTTTTGGTGATTGATCTCGATCCACAAGGCAACGCTTCGACCAGCCTGGGCATTGATCATAAGCACCGCACGATCAACACATATCATTTGCTTATGGGCGAAGCGAAGGTCGCCGATGCAATCGTCGCAACAGCGGTGCCAAATCTATATATGGTTCCATCAGGCGTAGATTTGACGGCCGCAGAACTAGAACTAGTAGACGTCGAGCACCGTCATGCGCGATTAAAGATGGCGCTGGCCGAACAGGCCAAAGACTACGACTTCATTCTCATCGACTGCCCACCATCGCTGGGCTTGCTCACACTCAATGCGTTGGTGGCAGCCGACGCCGTGATGGTTCCACTGCAAGCCGAGTTCCTGGCACTTGAGGGCATCAGCCACCTTGTGCGCACCATCGAGCGCATCCGCAAAGGCTACAACCCAACGCTGGAAATCCAAGGCATCGTGCTGACCATGGTCGACAAACGCAACAATCTCTCGGAAATGGTCGAGAGTGACGTGCGCAGTTACTTTGGTGAAAAGGTCTACACCACTGTGATTCCACGCAATGTTCGCATTTCAGAAGCCCCCTCACACGGCAAACCGATTTTGCTTTATGATTTCCAGTCTAAGGGTGCGCAGGCGTATTTAAATCTCGCCGGCGAAGTATTGAAACGCGAGCAGGTCTTGGCGGCATGAACGCTGAAACGATTAAACGCAAAACCCTCGGGCGCGGGCTCAACGCGCTTTTTGGTGAACAAGACGAAACACCCGAAGGTGGAGCCCCAGCGGGTGCCGTAAAGGATTCAACCACGCTTCCGGTTGAAATGCTTGCACCATCGCCCCTGCAACCCCGCAAGCACTTTGATGAAACTGCGCTGAGTGAGCTGGCAGCCTCGATCAAAGAAAAAGGAATCTTGCAGCCGCTGCTGGTGCGGCCCGACCCAAATCGTGCGGGGCATTTTGAAATCATCGCAGGCGAGCGCCGGTGGCGCGCCGCACAACGCGCGCAAATTCATAATGTACCGGTGCTGGTGCGCGAGCTTTCGGACTCGGAAGTTCTTGAAGTCGCACTTATCGAAAACTTACAGCGGCAAGACTTGTCGGCCGTTGAAGAGGGCCGCGGCTATCAACGACTGATTGACGACTTCTCACACACCCAAGAAGAAATTTCCGAGATCGTTGGAAAAAGCCGTGCGCGTGTCGCCAACATGCTGCGTCTTTTGCAACTCCCCGATGGCGTACAACGATTGATCGACGACGGAAAACTTACCGCCGGACAGGCGCGCCCCTTGATCGGTTTGAAAAACGCCGAAGTGTTGGCGTTTACGATTGCACGCAAAGGATTAAGCGCGCGGCAATCAGAACGCCTTGCGAAGGGCCACGGCAAAACCAAACGCGCAAGCTTGCAAGCCCCCAAAGACGCCGACACGCGCGCATTAGAACAAACGCTGGAAGACGCAACCGGATACAACGTCGATATTAGTTTCAACGGCAAGGGCGGCAAAGTGATGATCGCTTATGCCAGCCTTGAACAGCTCGATGATATTGTAAAACGCCTCTCCACCGGCGGACGGCGTCCCAAAACAGATATCGCGCGCGATAACGACACCCTCGACATCGAAGAGCTTTTGGCGCGCGAGGGCGAAGATGATATCGCCCCAGTGGCGGACTCAAACTCCTAGTCACAATGCTCACGCCCGCGCCGTTTTATTTCATCCGGCATGGTGAAACTGATTGGAACAAACAGCGCTTGATGCAAGGCCAGACAGATACGCCGCTTAATGCTGTCGGCGTTGAACAAGCCCGAGCTGCCGCAGAATTTTTAGCCGGGCAAAAAATTACGACAATCTGTGTGAGTCCCCTGCGCCGCGCACAACAAACCGCCGAGATTATTGCCGCGCGCTGTTCAGTAACATCAATTGTCAGTGTGCCTGGATTAAAGGAATCGAACTTTGGCATTTATGAAGGCCAACCCAGCGGGCCGTGGCGTGACGCATGGGCGGCGGGCGCAGAATTACCTGGCGGGGAAAACTACGAGGAGTTTTTAAGGCGCTCACGTGCTGCGTTGAATGAGTGCCTACAAAACCCGGGCCCGGTTTTAGTTGTTGCCCACGGCGGCACTTTTTATGCGGCGCGGCGCTGGGCCTTGGCGGGGGCTGAAATCAAAACCGCCAACTGCGAAGTGCTGGCGCTCAGTCCGCCACTCCCAGATAGCCAACACCCATGGACCGCAGAGCGCATCTTTGCGCCGACAAGTTTATGAGCGCAAACTCAAAGCCAACTCAAGACCTAACACTTTCTATTGGCGGCATGACGTGTGCGGCGTGTAGCGCGCGCGTCGAAAAAAGCCTCAACGATGTCACTGGTGTGGTGTCAGCTGCTGTGAACCTTGTCCTTGAGCGGGCTGATATAAAGTTCGATCCAGGCCGCACGCAGGCCCCTAATATTATTGCAGCGGTAAAAAATGCCGGATACGAAGCCGCACTTCTTAATCCCGATAAACACCCAATCGAAGATGGTGATGTGGTGCGGCGCGAGGGCTTTGCTGTGTTTATCGCCGCAGCACTTATACTGCCGCTGATCACGCAAATGATTGCGCACTCTGTGGGGTTTGCATTTCATTTGTCGATCTGGACCGAGCTTGCGCTTGCAACGCCGGTGCAATTTTTGCTTGGTGCGCGGTTTTATAGCGGAAGTTTTCGCGCGCTGAAGGCGGGTGCCGCCAATATGGATGTGCTGGTGGCACTTGGCACATCAGCGGCGTATTTTTATTCAGTGACATTGATTGTCCGCGATCCAATCGCCGCAGCCGGGCACCTTTATTTTGAAGGCTCAGCTGTTATCATCACGCTCGTGATCGCCGGCAAATGGCTTGAGACGCGCGCTAAGCGCGGCACAACCGATGCCATCCGCGCCCTCATGGCGCTGCGCCCTGAAGTGGCGCGCGTGTTGCGCGGCAGCGTTGAAACCCAAACTCCGATAAAAGATGTCAAGGTTGATGATCTTGTTGTCATCCGGCCTGGCGAAAAAATCCCTACCGACGGCATCATTACGCAGGGCCAAAGTGCTTGCGATGAGTCGATGATGACAGGCGAAAGCGAACCGATTGATAAGGGCCCTGGCGACCGTGTGATTGCCGGGGCACTCAACATAAATGGGCGTCTTGTGGTGCGCACAAGCGCGACTGGCCACGATACCACATTGGCAAAAATTGTAGCGCTGGTTCAAAGCGCGCAAACCGGCAAGGCACCCGTGCAGCGGTTGGTTGATCGCATCAGCGCAGTTTTTGTCCCGGGCATTGTTTTTATTTCGGCACTGACATGCATTGCGTGGCTGGCGCTTGGAAACTCTTTTGAACATGCCCTTGTGGCCGCCATCTCAGTCTTGGTGATTGCCTGCCCGTGTGCGCTTGGACTGGCTACTCCCACGGCTTTAGTGGCGGGGTTGGGCGCTGCCGCAAAAGCTGGAATTCTGATTAAAGATATCGAAG
>JANLSL010000191.1:0-2515 GCA_031362385.1 Alphaproteobacteria bacterium
TGGCTTGAATGGTTTTGTGATTCCAGGTGACGGCAATTTGTATGGGCCTCAGGCAGATTTAGGCCGGGTCATTCGTCTGAATTTGGAAACCATGGAAGTCACGCCCATCGCTGATGGCTTTATATGGCCCACAGCCGTAGAGATGGATGCGCGCGGAACCCTGTACGTGCTCGACTTTAATGGTGGCACGGTAACGCAGGTCAACAAAGACACCGGCGAAAAGAAATTGCTAGTCACACTTGAGGCGGGCCTGGACAACATGACCATAGGCCCGGCTAACACTGCTTTTGCCGATAAACTTTATATTTCGAGTATTGGGCGAAATGGGATCTTCGAGTTTGATCTCAAAACCAACACGTTACGCACAGTTATCGCCGGTCATTTCACGGCACCCGGCGGCGTAACAGTGATGGGTGATGGCGCTGCACAACGCGTTTATATTGCAGATATGTTTACGGTGCGCGCGGTTAACCCGTCGACAGGTGCAGTCAGCACCGTCATGCCAATCAACGGCACTGGTGCGTACCCGACGAGCGTTGATCATGGCACGATTGATGGCCATGACGTTTTGCTGACCGCAAGTTGGTTCACCGGCGTGGTGCAGTTTATAAATCCGGTCACGGGAGATGTGATTCGCGAGGAAAAGAATTTTGCGGCTCCTCAGGGGATGGCCGTGCTAGGTGATGGATCGTTTGTTGTCGCAGAAGCGGGTGCAAAAAAAATTACCCGCGTGGGGATTGATGGTGCGCGCGAAACCGTAGCCACTGATTTTCAAAACCCGCTCGGCCTGGCCATAGCTGACGACAACATGCTTTATGTGACTGACGCTGCGGCAGGTACGGTGATCGCCTTAGATCTTGCGACTCGGACAAGGCGCAACCTCGCGCAAGGCTTAGATCTTCCTGAAGGCATAGCCCTGTTGGCAGATGGCACGTTGGCAGTTGTAGAGGTTGGCGCTGGTGCCGTACGTAGCATTGATCCGGCGACGGGCCACATCGAGCGCATCGCCACGCGCCTTGACGTAGGGTTAACCGCACCCGAGCCACTGCCCCAGACCTGGGTATTTAATGGAATCGCCGCCGCCCCAGATGGCAGCCTTTATCTGCCTTCTGATGTGCAAACCAGCTTGTTTGTGCTGATTCCATCAAGCGGGCCAAGCTCGTTTCGCGGTGCCCTGCGCAGCTTGACTTCGGGGTGGTTTCGATAAAGTATCCGCGCCCTTCGGCCAAACGCGGCACTTTTTACTGAGTTTATAAGGCCCGAAGACGACGATGGATCAGGGGCTGTAGCTCAGTTGGGAGAGCGCGGCGTTCGCAATGCCGAGGTCAGCGGTTCGATCCCGCTCAGCTCCACCATCGTTTCAATGACTTAGCAGAAAATAAAAATCTTCGATTTACTCGCGGAAGCGCTACGGAAGCAGCAGAACGCGAGAATTCGGGTCACGCGAATGTGATCCGGCATGATCATCCGCCTTGCCTCTAAAGCGCGAAGAGCGCCGCTTAAAAAGCGGCGCTCTTGCGAAGTAATAGTGGGCAGTAGTTGCGTTTTAGGGACGCCCAGCCCTCACAGAACAACGCTTATGGTTTGCTTGCGATAAGCGATCGTTCCTCAGTTTGCTAGACTTCTAACCGCAACGACCAAGGCGGTGGGCTACTGGTACGATACAAAATCAAGAGTAAGAAAAATGCCTGTATTCGATTCGCCATAGCGCAAAGGATTTATTACGGCGAATAGACTTGCGGAGCGAAGAAATCGATTATCTCATGGGCCACGTAAGCGACCGAAACGAAAATTCTGTGCCGCGCAACTATGGCAATCTTCAGCTTACTGAGCGCATGATCCGGCTTTTCAATGCAGCTGTATATCCGGACCTGGGCCTGGAGGCGCTATACGCCGTTCGCTCTCAAGCTGCATCCCCCAGGCTTGAACAGAAAGCAGCCTAGCAAAAATTGATATTACGTTTCGTCGCATTTCTCGGGCAGGTTTTGGGAAATGAGGCAGCGGGGTTGGCGTGAATGAGGCTTAGTTGGAACGAAATTAGCGCCCAGGGCGCTTCTAGAAGGTCATAATCAGAAAATAGTTTAGGGATCGCAACTCTAATGTCCGTTAATCTGCACTTCATCTGCGACGTGAGACAAAAACCTCATTGGTTCCGAATTGGCGGCAATGAATATTCGTCGGGTAACTGGGCTGTCAGTGAGGAAACCGCCAATGCAGCTGTCGGCAATAGAATATATCTCCATGACAAACAGGACAAAGCGGCGTGGCATGGCGGCAAGATTAAGAGTTGGCAACATACGGAGGACCAACGGAGGATAATATTTGCCTATGAACTCGCTGGTGACTTCAGGGTTAGGCAGTTATCAGGCTGGGGGCAGGAAAAAGCTATAGTGGACGTCAGCACTGAAATGGATAATCAGATTGGTAACGCCCAGAGGTAATTAATGAGCGCAACACAGTCAGATAATTCGCGGTCTTTACTAATAGAGGCTGCCTATCAGGGGGACGCCAACGC
>JANLSL010000197.1:0-3195 GCA_031362385.1 Alphaproteobacteria bacterium
CTTTTGCTTTTGTGCTCTCGCAGTCGAAACGTGCTGAAAAAATGTTGTTTCCTTATGCGGTGATTTTGCAAGTCACGCCGATTGTGACAGTGGCACCCTTTGTGATCATTTGGGTCAGCAACATCTTTGTCGTCCTCCTGATTCTGGCGTGGATGGCCGCTGTGTTTCCCATCATCTCAAACACGCTCTTTGGGTTGAAAAGTGTCGATCCTAACCTGCGTGACCTTTTCAGGTTGTATGGGGCCACCAAACTGCAAACCGCGCTACGCCTTTTGACGCCATCAACGTTGCCGCATTTTCTCAGTGGACTCAGAATTGCCGGGGGCCTGGCACTGATTGGAACTGTGGTCGCGGAAATGGTCGCCGGCACAAGCGGCGCTCAGTCAGGCTTGGCCTCGCGGTTACTTGAAGCCAGCTATCGGCTGGAGCTGCCCAAGGCTCTCGCCTGCTTTGTGCTGCTGGGGTTCACGGGATTGGTGATCTATTCTGGCCTGGACTGGCTCTCAGGCAGATTGCTGCGTCACTGGCACGACAGCGCGGCAGTGTCAGCCTCCCGCTGATTAAAGTTTACGGATTTTGTCGGTATTCTCGCGCTGATGAAAAATATCCACAATCAGAATCCCGCCCCGGCGTGGGCGGTAGAAGATGATGTGAGATTCATGCTCGAAACGGCGATATTCGTGAAAGGTGCGCCCAAGATGGGGACGCTCAGCCAGCAATCCGAGTGTTTCTTCAAGCGCGGCGAAGTAGGAATCCGCCTGTGCGGCGCCGAAGTTCTCGAAGGTGTAGCGGTAGATAGCTTCCAGCTTACGGTCCGCACGGCGTGTAAGCCGATAACGGGTCACTTAAGCTCAAGCCTTCTTCGCGCTGCGTTTCACGGCGCTGGCAATGTCGGTAAGGCTCCGTGCGCTGACACCAGCTTTCTCCGCGGTACGGAGATCGCGCAAGAGCAACTCGTCGGAACGCAGGCGTTCCCCATCCCTCCGTATCAGATCACGGATGTACTCGCTCTCATTGTGGTATTCGCCGGATTTCACACGGTCGCGAATGAAGCCTCGCATACGATCAGGCAGGGAAACGCTCATAGATGCCATAACAGCCGCCTCCATAGGGTGGGACATTATATTATCTACTAGTATTTGATAGCAACTAATAACAAGCCATTAACCAATCCGTTTTGCCAAATCTTCCGCTCTTAAGTTGTACGTCGCGGCGCGCAGTCAGGCTTGGCGTCGCGGTTGCTGACGACGGCCCAAAGAAGCCTGTAACCTTGAGTTTTGGGTTGCAAAATGGCGCTAATTGCTTCAAACGGTGCGCCGACTGCACAAGCAATGCACCATGTTTGGAAGGGTGGCTGAGCGGTTTAAAGCACCGGTCTTGAAAACCGGCGTGTCAGCAATGATACCGTGAGTTCGAATCTCACCCCTTCCGCCATGACCACCTCACCACACTCACTTAGTGCATCCCAAATTTTCCGGGGGCGCTTTGTGGATTGAGGCGGCGTTCTTTGTTGGTTGGCGGGTGGCCTGCGCGCCGGCGGCGGTCGGGTCCAAAGTATTTCGCTGTCTCGACAAACGGCCTGCGGTTCTCGACCACTTCTTTGATCCGGCCAATGATCGACTTCACAGTCAGGGGCTTGGCGATAATCTCGTCAATACCCGCATCACGCGCAGCAAAAATCCACGACCGCATCGTATAGGCCGAGATGAGCAGAACGGGGATAAACTTCTCTTTGCCAGTCCCCGCGCGCGTGGTTTTCATGAACTCGAGCAAGCTGCCGTCGCTAAAAAAGAGCTCGGCGATAACCAAATCGGCCTCGGCCAGGAAATCAGATCCGGTCAGCGTGTTGATGGAGTCAGTTTCAATAATTTTGTCAGCGCCAAACGTGGCTAATACTTGGCGCGTGACGCTGCGCATGAATGGATTAGGATCAGCCAAAATGATCGTAAATGGCGCCAGATACTTTTTATTTATAACAACCATGATTCTTCAATAAACGCTTAGTTACGTTGAGGCAACTTTCTGTGCGCTCAGTCCTGCCCCGTCAATAAAATCATCCAAGGTGGCAGGTAGCTCAACTTCTTCATCTGCACCAGATAATAGCCGGGGATGAGGGCCGCGGTCCAATCGAGAATTTGCCAAATCCAGGGACGTCAAATCAAGGCGACTCGCAACAAACGGCTCTATTTCTTGAATGCTCAGGGCTAGTTTCCTGATTTGCGCTATGCTGCCATCCCGTAAAAACGTGGCGACCCCCGCTATGGCATTTATAACTGTCTCGTGAAGTCTTATTGCGTGTAATCAACAGCTCTCAATCAACTTTCAATAGTTGAACAGTTTGGTTTCACGGCAGAGCAAGCTCAGGATTGGTCCAATCGGTTTGGCTGGCCCACTCTCGCGTCACAAAAGTCTCATCAATTAATGTGCGCATGATTGTCTGGCCATTTAACGCATACTGCGCCACGCGCATGCGGTACTTACCGCAGTCACTGATCTGTACCAATTCATAGCACGTGGTCCCTGCTTTTAACTGAGGGGTATCAACTGTCACATCCATATAAAGCAGACAAATACGCCCATGCGGATCTGTGGTGTCGTCTTTTGACCAGCCTTTAACGCCGCGATCACTGCCGAAGTTCAACTGCGCGCCATCGAATGTGCCAGTGGATTCGATGACCTGCGTTCGGCCATCGCCAAAGCGGTAAATGTTTGTTTGGCTGTAAATCTCTGGCCCTGGCACATTGGGCAACAGACGAAACACCACGCGCGAGCGATGGGCACCCATGGGTTTGCCGTCGCCGTCATAGCGCCGATAGATGCCTTCCCACACCCCTTCGCTTTTAGACATCACCGGAAGGACACGGCGGAATGCGGCAGCGTCGGTCAGCAGCGTCATCGTTTTTTGCTTTCTGGTTTTAATGAAATGTCGTGATACGCGGTATAGCCAAATGGCGAACGATAGGTCGCAACGCGCGGGCCCAAACCGTCAAAGCGCGTGACTTCGTAAAAGTACAACCCGATGGGTGCTTCAGCGGTGATGCGCATCAGTTCTTTGGTAAGCGTTTCGCGTTTGGTCCGATCAAACTCAGCCATAATGCGTTTGATTAAATCGGTCTGCGCGGCATCACAAATCCAGGGTTTCAACCACAAACACGAGTGATATTGAAAGCCGACCATTGGGTCGAGGGCGGGCAA
>JANLSL010000216.1:0-3878 GCA_031362385.1 Alphaproteobacteria bacterium
TGTAATTTTAGAGTGAGGTCAGACGAGATGGACGGCTTTGAAGGGCGCGATCCGGTCGCACGGCGGACCTTTATCAAACGGGTGATTGCCTCAGGGGCAGTCGCGGCAGGCGGGGGGTTCTACCTCTCAAGTTGCTCGGATGGTACGGCACCTGCCAAGGGTGCGGTTGAGCGGCTGATCACGCTGAACATCAATGGCCAACCGCGCCGGGTTGATGTGCTGCCCTCCGAAACCCTGGCGATGACTTTGCGCTATAAATTGGGCCTGACCGGCACCAAGCTGGCCTGTGATCGCGGCGAGTGCGGTGCGTGTACGGTGCTCCTCAACGACATCCCCAATAACTCATGCTCTATTCTTACTCATACATTACGTGGCCGGGCCGTGACGACCATTGAAGGCCTCGAAGGACCCAATGGCGAACTGCACAAAGTGCAACAAGCCATGATTGATGAGTTGGGCCCGCAGTGCGGTTTCTGCACGCCCGGCCAGGTGATGTCGGCCGTGGGCCTGCTGAAAGCCAACCCAACGCCAACCCGCGATCAAGCGCGCCAAGCAATGTGCGGCAATCTGTGCCGGTGTGGTGCCTACGATCATTATTTGAATGCCGTCATGCGCGCGGCGAAGGCGGCTTAACATGGCATATACACTCGTTGGCAAAGATTTCACCCCGCCTGATGTGCGGGCCAAAGTCACAGGCAAAGCCAAATACGCCGAAGACTTCCGTGCCGAAGGCATGGTGTTCGTGAAGCTGCTGCTCAGCCCGATGCCGGCCGCTAAAGTTAAAAGCATCGACGCCACCGAAGCTCTGAAAATGAAGGGCGTGGTTGGCATTCTGCTGCCCGAAGACGTGCCGTCATTCCCCGCCCCGCGCGATCCGATTTTGACCATGCAACCGATGTACGTGGGCCAGCCGATTTTGGCGCTGGCGGCTGAAGACGAAACCACAGCAGCCGAAGCACTCGAGAAAATAAAGATTCAATACGAGCCCCAGCCGTTCTCAACCGACCCGCTGCAAAGCTTGTTTCCGGGCGGGCCAGACGTATACCCCGAAGGCAATATCGGTGTGCTCGGCGTGAAGGAAATTACCAAGATCAAATGGACTGCCAAAGATTTTGCCGAAGCGGGCGACGACAAATTGCCCATGGGTCAACCGATGCAGGAATGGTCGGTGGGCGATATCGACAAGGGCTTTGCCCAAGCGGCCCTTGTGATGGATGAAACGTTCGTCACGGCGGCGCATTCTCATCACAGCATGGAACCACGCAGCTGCTTTGCCTATTGGCAGAACGGAAAGTGTTATCTCCATCTCTCAACCCAAAGCCAGTCGAACCCGGTTCCCGGCTATGCTGAACTGCTGGGCATTGATCAGAAAAACGTCGTGATGGTCGCGGAATTCTGCGGTGGTGGTTTCGGTTCAAAGGGCAGCGCCTATGCGCTGGCGGTGGTGCCGGCCCATATGTCTAAGAAAATAAACCGTCCGTGCATGATGCGCATTACGCGCCATGAAGAATATTATCTGGGCGCACGTCGCACTGGGTTGCAGGGGCGAGTCAAGCTCGGCTTCCGCAAAGATGGCCGCTTGGTTGCAGCCGATGCGTATGTTGTGCAACAGAATGGCGCCACGTCGGGCTTTCCTGATTTCCGCAATTTTGGCGGGGCCTTGTCGCTGATTTATCAGCCTGAGAATATGCGCTGGCGCGGCGTTTCGGTGTTTACGAACCTCCCCCTCTCAAATGCGCAGCGCGGGCCTGGCCAAAATCAGCTTGCGTGCGTGATGGAGCCTTTGCTCGACAAGGCAGCACGCCAGTTAAATATTGACCGGCTTGCGATCCGGTCCATCAATGCGCCCAAAGCGGGCTCTAAGTTTGAAGAGCGCCAAACGCCGGTTTCAAGCGCCTACATCTCTGAAGCCTTGGCGATGAGTGCCGCCACCTTCAAGTGGGACGAGAAGAAAAAACTCAGCGGCCAGCGCAAAGGCTCAAAGGTTATCGGCATTGGGGTGGGGCGCGCCTATCACCCGGCAGGAAGCTCGAAGTTCGATGGTTTGGTGCGCATTCTGCCCGATGGAAAACTTCATATTCATACCGGCATTGGAAATCTCGGCACGTACTCTTATGCAGGCACCTCGCGTGTGGCAGCAGAAGTGTTGGGGTATAACTGGGATAATTGCGTGATCGAACGTGGTCGCACCGATAACAACCTGCCCTGGAACAACGGGCAGTTTGGGTCGAACACCTCCTTTACAATGAGCCGCACCAATTATGCGGCGGCCATGGATGCCAAACAAAAATTACTCGAGATCGCAGCGAAAGATTTAGGCGGCAAGCCCGAGGACTATGAGTTGAAAGACGAGAAGGTCGTCGCCAAAGGTAATGCCAGCAAAAGCATAACCTTTGCCCAGGCCGCGCAGCGCGCAATCGAACTTGGTGGCGTTTATAGCGGCAAGGAAATGCCCGATGACTTGAACGTCATGACCAAAGATTCGGTCGCCGCCCTTGCTGGCTCGGGCCTTATCGGCGTTGCCAAAGACAAGCTCGAAATGAAAGACCATACGCCAGCGATGACGGCCGCGTTCATGCAGATCGAACTCGACGTTGAAACGGGCAAGTGGAAAATTTTGGATTATGTCGCCACCGCTGATTGCGGCACCGTGATTCACCCGATGAGCTTGGCCAACCAAATTCGCGGGGGTGGTGTGATGGGGATCGGCATGGCCGGGCTTGAGCGCGTCGTCTACGACCCGCAAAATGGCTTGCCCGCAAACGTTGGCTTCTATCAAGCTAAGCCGCCCTCGTATTTAGATGTGCCTTCTGAAATGCAGGTGCAGTGGGTCGATAAACCAGACCCGCAAAACCCCCTCGGGATTAAAGGTGTGGGTGAGCCATTGATGGGCTGCGCTGCCTCGGCATTATTAAGTGCGATCTCAGATGCCTTAGGCGGGCACGTGTTTAACCGCACGCCCGTTGTGCCAGACATGATCATAAATCACCTGGCCAAGCGACCTCAGTCGCACAAAGTCTTAGCCGTCAACACGCAATAATAGGTGCTGCAATGGCTAAAGATATGATGCCTCGATTTGAACTGTTTCAACCCACCGATGTGGACAACGCGCTAGCGCTGGCAACCAAGTATGGCGCAAAAGCCTGGATCATGGCCGGTGGGCAAGACAGCCTTGATTGGTTCAAGGACCGCGCCAAGCGCCCTGAGGTCGTGATTGACTTAAGTGCCATCGAAAGCCTGAAGGGCATTCGCGAAACCGCAGATGGGATCGAGATTGGTCCGATGACGCCGCTGGTGGAAATTGAAAACCATCCAGTGCTGCGCGAAAAATACGCACTGCTGGCCACTGCTGCGGGTCGTGTTGCCAGCCCACAAATTCGCAATGTTGGCACCATCGGTGGCAATATCAGCCAAGATGCGCGCTGCTGGTACTATCGCTCAGGGATGGATTGCTACCGTGCGGGTGGTAACACCTGCTACGCGGGCACCCCCCAAGGGATGAATCGCGAGCACTGCCTGTTTGGCGCGGCGCGTTGCGTTGCCGTAACGCCGTCGGATTTGGCGCCGGTGATGGTCGCACTCGAAGCCAGCATGGTCATCAAGAATGCCAAAGGTGAACAAGTCATCCCGGCTGATAAGTATTTTATTGGCCCTGCCGTTGAGATCACGCACATGACGGTGCTGCGCCCCGGTGATATTTTGACGGCCATTCGCATTCCGTCGAAGTGGGCGAGCTCAAAGTTCTATTTCGAAAAAGTCGCTGACCGCAACACGTGGGACTTCGCCCTGGTTAATGTCGCCACCGCCATGAAAGTTGGCCCTGATGGAAACATTCAAGACATTCGTGTGGTGTGTGGTGGGGTTGAGTGTACGCCGCG
>JANLSL010000252.1:0-4421 GCA_031362385.1 Alphaproteobacteria bacterium
AACTTCTCATCCCGCTCGCCCTGGAAAACACCAAGGATACGGAAGAAATTGAGAATCGGCGTTTTAAGCAGCAGCGGAATCATCATCCACGGGCGCCGCTCGCGTCGCAAAATATGATAGGCGTCGCGCGCCGTCCAGTGAAACCAAGCAATTAGCGCAACACGCAGCGTTGGTACAAGCTCAAGTCCAAACAAGCTGTAAAGCTTGCGGTGACATACGTAGGTCCGCTTGTATTCATAGCTAACCGGTCGGTCGTGTGAATGAATAACGGCGGCCGAGGGTTCGTAGATAATTTTGTAGCCACGTTTGAGCACACGTACGGCCCAATCAATATCTTCACCAAAATTGATTTTGCCAAATTTTTCCATAGCCCAAACATCTTTGCGGATCGCCGAACAGACATTATCGAAATTAGCAACCGCATGGCGTTCGCGCGGATGGAGTGTTTCAAACTGCGCAGCGTTGTACAGGGCTTGCGTCACACGCTTGCTGCCGCCGGTGAAATGCATATTCAAATTTCTTTTGGTAATGACATCGGCAGTGGGCTGAGGAAATTGACGTCCGTAGACACCCGCCACATTGTCCTCATCTAAAACAGTGATCATGTTTTCGATCATCTGTGAGTCGGAGGGGACGGCATCTTGAACGGTCAATATAATTCGATTGGTTGTAGCCAGGGAGATTCCATAATCACGGGTCGCGCCGTGGTTGAATTCTGCTGGCGGAATCGAAATGCATTTTGCCCCTGCTGCCTCAGCAATGGCGATGGTGTCGTCCGTCGACCCTGAGTCGACGATAATAAATTCGACATCTTTCCAACACGATTGTTGCTGAAGCCCCTCGATCACGCGCTTAAAAAGCGCACCTGCGTTCTTCGTTGGGATCATCAGGGAACACAGATACGGCGTATTGCGCATCGGGTGCGCAGCCACAGAGGTTTGTTCGCTCATTTTGGAAGCGTGGTTCATTCTATGTTCGATTTATTTTATGCCAGGGCGCTGGCCAGAAATTTTACTACGCAGGCGTGCGCGCGTCGCTTGCCACAGACGCCTGGCCAAAAAGCGCGGGCTAGCCAATTCAGCTTCGCGCATTTTCTCCAAAGCCACATAATGCGTTTTGAGGACGCCGAACTCTCCATCAAGGCGTGCCATCTCAGTTTGCAGGCGATTTGTTTCGCTTTGTAGCGCGTCACGATGGCCGCGCACGGCTTCGCGGTCGGCGGCAAGGGCATCTGAATGAGCTTGGAGCATATCAATTCTCGCACTGAGATCAGCCCGGACAGCCTCGCGGTCAGCGGAAATGGCATCTAAATACACTTGGAGGGTGTCAATTCTCGCGCTGAGGTCAGTACGCAAGGCGTCGCGATCGGCGGCAATGGCGTTTAAATGCCCTTGGAGCATATCAATTCTCGCACTGAGATCAGTACGCACAGCGTCGCGGTCGGCCGCAATGGAATCTAAATAGCTCTGAAGCGTGCCAACTTGAGTGCCAAGTTCAGCGGCTTTTTTATCGTTCTTAAAGGCATCGAAGCGCGCCAGGTTCAGCTTGCGCTCACGGCTCACGAATTCTTGGGTATAGTCGCTCTCGGTATCGAAGAATACCTTTGCTGCGTGTTGAGGGATCGGCTGTTGCCCGCAAATGGCTACATACGCGAGCGGTGCGCCGAACGGACGCTCGTCTACTCCATACAGATCGTGAGCAGCTACCGACGCGCTCATGCTCTGTGCAGAATTAAACGCAATGCCTGGCAACAAGTGTTGGCGCAGAATCTGAATATGCGGAAACTGCGGTGCCAGCAGATCGCGAAACTCGGTCTCGGTCATTTCGCGAATATGATAGGGGTTCGCATCATAAAGTTTTGTGACCTCAGGGTTGGGCGTTGAGATTAAGAACAAGCCATCAGGGCGCAAGAGGCGCGCAACGTTGGCAATCACTGCTTGCTGTGTTTTAAAGTCAACGTGTTCGATCATTTCAAAGCACGTGATGAGATCGTAACTGGCCGACGCAAGAGCCGCGCCTAAATCAGACGATTGCAAAAAATCAATATTCTTGGCTCGGTGGACATCGCGCGCCCAAATCAGCGCCGGTTCGTCGATATCCAAGCCGGTGGCTTTCTTGGCCGACTGCGCCAGAAGTGCTGTGCCGTATCCTGTGCCGCATCCGAAATCGAGCGTGGTCTTGCCCTTAGCCAGTGTTTTGGCAAGCGCATAACGTGGCAAATGCTCATACGCAGCGAGTTTCGACCACGTTCCAGGCACGTAACGCTCGTGCATAAACGACATGAAGTCGCTGCCAGACGCGGTGACCATCAGGCCTGCGCTACCAGATAAATCTTTTTCATTAGCGCCACCAAGCCCTAGCACCTCGATGGTGGTGAAATGGAGGCGACGCAGCAGAAAGGTGAGGGCGTCAACATTGTAATAAACTAAATGCGACGGCGGATGCCGATAAATCCATCCAGCCGGATCCTTGCGCGCATCATCCGAGCCCGCGTTAGGTGTGGCGATCACCACGCGGGTCTGGGGTGTAATGACGCCAATCGAAAACAATTCATAAAGCGTTTGATAAGGCGAAGGCAGGTGCTCGATAAAGTCGAGCATCAGCACCAGATCAAAGGGGTGTGAAAATAAATCAGAGATCGACTCAACAATTGTGCCAGCTGCGCCCAATCTTTCTTGGGCTGTTTTGCGTGCATGGTCCGACAGTTCGACACCAAAACACGTCCAACCGCGCTCAGCGGCAAACTTAAGGTGGGTGCCGTATCCGCAGCCCATATCAAGAACCATCAACCCATCGCGCTTGGGGAATGGTTCCAAAATTGAATGCATCATATGGGCAGCAGATTCTGTCTGCCGGTCGTAATTTTGGTAGCCGCCAGGCTCGCCGCCTTCAAACCATTCGGCGCGATCGTAATAAGCTTTCAGCTCAGCATGACTGGGTGTGGGATGCGCATGCTCAGCGCGGCACGTTGCGCATTTATAAATCGCAAAGCCTGCTGTCTCGCAGAGCACACTTAATGCTTTGCGATCTCCGCAGACCGGGCAGTCGTGCGGCGACTCTGGTTGTGGCATGTTACTTTTTGGGCTCATGTCGTGCGTGCTTGCAACACCACAATATCTTGGAAATCGTGAATGGCACCATGATGAACTGACTTTAGCTCAAAATACTTGGTCCATTCAGCCTTGACATAAGAATCAGAAATAAAAGTGATACCATACGGATAAAGTAAACTATTCAAGTGCCCGCCCCACTGGCGAATAAAGCCAAAGCCTTTGGTTTTAAGTGCGCGACTTTCTCTCAAAAATGCCTTCTGCGAAACCGCCAGCATTTTAAAGATGTTTTCTTCGGTCTCGGCTCGTTGTAGCGCCCGCTCGCCATGAATTGTCAGCATGATAATAGCGCCAGGTTTTGCAATTCGTGCGATTTGTTTCAGATAAAAAAATTGATCCCGCTCGTTCATATGCGAGAAGACCGAGACTGAAATAATCAGATCAAAACTTTTATCGGCGAAGGGTAATTTTCGTTTTGGCTTCGTTTGTATCGCGGTCACGTGGTTCAAAGCGCTGCCAACCCACGCGATATTTTTCCCATCAACATCAATGCCGGTATAGCGGCCCTGAAAGCCCTTAAACATTCGCGCCAAACGCCCAGCACCTACACCGAAATCGAGAACGTCAGAGAACGATGACAGCGGGTGCGGGCTCGCATCACTCAGTGCTTTTAAAATGTCGTAGCCATGTGAGGCAAAATCTTTGGGCTCGGTCAGCCCAGTTGTAATCATCATGCGGTCTGGGGGCGGAAAGGGCGAGACCAATGCCAAATTCTCAGCCGATTCAAACGCACCGGTGCGATTAAATTCCAGCCACTCGGTCAAAGGTCCGTGAATCCCAAGACGGATATTATCGATATTTATCATTGAGTTCTCATTGACTGCAAAGGGCTAGCGTTGAATGCTGATGGTTTCGCTCAAATTCAGAAATAGTGATCTTATCCTCAAGGTGGGCGTATCTGAAATCGTGGGCCGGTGGAAGGGGCGCAGGCTGGGATTTGGTCCTTGCGTGGGCTATTTTCAAGCTCAGAAGTAAGCAGGGGAGAAAAGCGATGGCATCTGACCAGCAGTCGAAACCTTTTTTTGACGCGCCGGATAAGGCCAAGGGCGCAGCGCTTGGTGTTCCGGTCGCAGGAAATGGGCGGCCTAATCCGACTGTGGCAATGAAATCTGGTATTGAGGGGCGCGAACGCGAATTTGGCGAAGCAGTTGGTGTGCTCATGAAAACGTTCATGGACACCATGCCTTATGTGCACGAATTCAATGACGCCGTGGTGAAATCACACCTGTCACATATTCAATTCGCCAAAAATCATAATCTCTTGAAGGAAATGATCGAAGACGATCAGAAAACCATGTCTCCAATGTTAAT
>JANLSL010000267.1:0-4265 GCA_031362385.1 Alphaproteobacteria bacterium
ATGCCAGCCGTGAGCTGGTGTTGGCCAATTGCTTTGCGCAAACCGAAGCCTTGATGAAGGGCCGTGAAATTTCTGAGCTGTCAGACACCCCCGAGGCGTTGCGACCGCACCGCGCGTTTTCAGGTAACCGACCCACCAATACCATCTTGCTCGATTCGCTGAACCCCTTCGCCTTGGGCCAACTGATCGCGCTGTACGAGCACAAGGTGTTCGTGCAGGGCGTCATCTGGGGGGTGAATTCCTTCGACCAGTGGGGCGTGGAATTGGGCAAAGAATTGGCCAAGAGCCTTGCGCCCAGCCTCAGTGGTGCTGAACCTTTGGGCGCGCGCGATTCATCCACAGCGGGCCTGGTGGCGGCCTATCTTGAGGCGAAACGCCGGAGCGTGTAGACCACGGCCAATGCCTATTCGTCTTCTTCCGCCCAATCTCGTCAACCAAATCGCTGCGGGCGAAGTGGTTGAACGGCCTGCGTCTGCGGTTAAAGAACTCATTGAAAACGCGGTTGATGCTGGTGCGACCCGCATCGACATCACGCTGAACGAGGGCGGCAAGTCACTTATCGTTGTGGTCGACAACGGTTCGGGCATGACCCCGCGTGATTTAGAAGTTGCGGTTGATCGTCATGCCACATCCAAACTTCCATCCGATGATTTACTCGATATCGGTTTCCTCGGTTTTCGCGGCGAAGCCTTGCCTGCCATTGGGTCGATCTCGCGGCTGACGGTCACCAGCCGCACAGGCGATGCGGAATCAGCTTGGTATATGATGGTGACCGGAGGCCAGAAACAGGGCCCAGTTCCAGCTCCTCATCCGCGTGGGACGCGCGTCGAAGTGCGCGATTTATTTTATGCCACGCCGGCACGACTTAAATTCCTCAAGGCCGCCGCAACCGAGCTCACCTACACTATCGACGTGGTCGAGCGCTTAGCGATGGCGCATCCCGAGATCGCTTTTACAGTTACCGCTGATGGCAAAGTGCGGATCAATCTTCCAGTCGCCACCAGCCAGGGTGACCTGTTTGATATTCACCTGGAGCGGCTGACCGCGATTTTGGGCAAAGAGTTCGGTGCTAATGCCGTACCGGTCGCGGCTGAACGCGAAGGCATGCGGCTTTACGGCTACATTGGTTTGCCCACTCTCAATCGCGGCAATGCCCAAGCGCAGTATTTGTTCGTTAACGGTCGCCCGGTGCGCGACCGCATGCTGCACGGGGCCCTGCGTGCAGCATATCAAGATGTGCTGGCGTCTAACCGTTATCCTTACGTTGCGCTGTTCCTTGATGTGCCGCGCACTGAAGTAGATGTAAACGTGCATCCAGCCAAAGCCGAGGTGCGCTTTCGTGATGCAGGCCTCGTGCGCGGTCTGTTGATTGGCGCGATCCGCCATGCGCTGGCCGAGTCAGGCCACCGGGCGTCTTCAAGTGTAGCCACCGCCGCGTTGGGGGCGTTTCAACCAGGCGCACGGCCTGCTTTTATGCGGTCACACCATGGCATCAGCACCATGCAGACGCTCGACGGCACCATGGCCGAGCGCGGCTTGGGCGAATCACCCTCATTATTTATGCCTCAACCCTCCGCCCCCAATACGACCACTGAAAATACCAATGATCAGTCGTATCCGTTAGGGGTGGCGCGGGCTCAGGTCCACGAAACCTATATTGTTGCTCAAACCGATAGCGGCATCGTGATCGTCGATCAACACGCGGCCCACGAGCGGCTGTTGTACGAGCGCATGAAAAAGGCGCTCGGCAGTAATGATGTGAAACGCCAGATTCTTCTGATCCCCGAAGTCGTCGAGATGGACCAAGGTGCGGCCGAGCGTGTTTTGGCCCGCACAACTGAGTTGGCAGAACTGGGATTAGTCATCGAGGCTTTTGGTTCTGGCGCGGTGGCGGTGCGCGAAGTGCCAGCACTGTTGGGTGAAAGCGATGTGGCGGGACTTTTGCACGATCTTGCCGACGAGCTTGCCGAGTGGGACGAGGCCATGAGTTTGAAAGAACGCTTGGCCGATGTGTGCGGCACGATGGCGTGTCACTCTGCTGTACGTGCGGGCCGCAGGCTCAACCCCACTGAAATGAACGCGCTGTTGCGACAAATGGAAACCACGCCTAATTCCGGCCAATGCAACCATGGGCGGCCCACATACGTTGAATTGAAACTGACCGATATTGAACGGCTGTTTGGTCGCCGCTAAATGCCACAACCGAAGCGCGTAAGCACACGAATCGCGGTTGCGAGTGGGCGGGTTCTCAGGTTTGATCGACGTGACGCTTTAATGTTTTTGGACCACGCATGTTTGGCGAGCTGATTAGGTATTGGACTGCATTTGCGCCAGAACGGGTGCGAAAGGCGGGCTATCTCAAGCGGCTGGTTGCCCTTGAGTTCCGGGCAAAACGGTGTGCTGCCGCCTGGGAATCGCACCTGCAAAACTGCCGCGACACCATCCTCAAGGCTGCCGATTTGTGTGAGCAGCAGCGCATCTGTGTCATCATCGGCTCAGGGTTGCTGCTTGAAGTGCCGCTGTCGGCCTTGGCGTCGCGGTTTAGCATTGTATATCTCGTCGATATTTTTCACATGCCGCAGGTGGTGGCCGAAGCCAAGCGATACTTTAATGTGAGACTTCTGACCGGCGATGTGACTGGCGTATTCCTGGCCATCAAAGAACGCAAACCACCTGGCCCCAATCAACCTGCCCCGCCACCGCGCCTGCCGCACCTTAAAGATGCCGACCTGATTGTGTCATGCAATTGCCTCACGCAGCTGCATGGCCCGTTTGCTGAAATCTTCGAACGTGAACGGGGATTTTTAGAATCCGATTCAGACAAAGTTGCTGTGCAAATTATGGAAAAGCATGCAAACGCCATTGCACTCGAAGCCACCGGGATTGGCGTGATTATTACCGACGTTGAACGCTACGTTCTGGCCGGTGATAAAATCGTCACGCGCACCGATTTACTCAAAGGCTATCAATTGCCCGACACACCCACACGACACCATAACGAAGAGTGGGCGTGGATGATTGCGCCCGCACCAGAGGAAGACCCTGAGCGTGATGTCGAGCACTTGGTGCAGGCGAAGGTTTACCAACGCAACCTGCCCAAAGAAGAAGAGAAAGAAGGCGAGGGCAAACCTCCAGAACTAGAAGAGGATACCCGTCCATTGCCGCCAGAATACGGCGGCCCAGAAGATGACTCTGCCGCGCCACCCATCCAGCGCTAATTCTTAAAACCGATAAATGCAATATCAGCCCGGCCGTAACGCCGCTGATCGATGAGTGTGAACCCAGGCGGAAGTTCAAGTGCGCTGCCAGTTTGGCTTTCAGCCACGATCAATGTTCCTGGCCGCACCCAAGCCCGTGTGTGCAAGGCTGCCAAAGTGAGACCAATCGCATTTGCCTGGTACGGCGGGTCCATAAAAACAATGTCAAAGGCCGCATATCCACTTGCAAGCGTGGTGGCGTCTGCATGCAATACTGTGGCCTTCGTTTCGATGTCGAGGGTTTGAATAGTTTGCTTGAGTGTTTTGCAAGCCGCCCCATCGCGTTCGACAAAAGTAGCTGACGTTGCGCCGCGCGATAGGGCTTCAAGTCCCAGCGCGCCGGTTCCGGCAAACAGGTCAGCCACGACCGCACCCTTCAAGCGCACTCCTAAAAGCTCCTCTGCATGCATCAGGCGATTAAAAATCGCCTCGCGCGCGCGCTCGTTGGTGGGGCGCACATCAGTGGCCTCGGGCACTGCAATTTTGCGCCCGCGCCAGATGCCCCCAATAATGCGCAGCCATCCGCGCCCGGCTTTTGTTTTGGGGGTGGGCGTTTGAGGCGCTGATCTGGCCTTCGGTTTAGGCATTTTTAGATTTAGAACGCGCCTTGGCTGAAGGCACTTTGGGTTGGCCGTGGCCAAGTTGTTCCGCCAGGACTTTGCCAGTAATTTCTTCGACTTCGCCTCGCCCAAGGCTGCCTAAGTGGAATGGCCCATAGGACACGCGAATCAAGCGGGTGACAGCTAAGCCTAAGTGCGCCAAGACTTTGCGCACTTCGCGGTTCTTGCCTTCCGTCAGCGAGATGATCAGCCACGAATTAGCCGCACCTTGCTCGCGTTCCAGCGTTGCGATGATCGGGCCAAAGCGCACACCCTCAACTGTCACGCCGTTTTTCAAGCTATCAAGCGCTTCGGGGCTGGCGCGGCCATGAACACGCGCACGATACCGCCGCACCCAGCCTTGCGACGGATGTTCCAACTCGCGCGCTAGTCCGCCATCATTCGTCAG
>JANLSL010000360.1:0-18573 GCA_031362385.1 Alphaproteobacteria bacterium
TCGCTGATGATACGGCTGACCAGCAACTTATCGCGCGCGATTTTGTCTTCGGGGCGATCAGAGCGGGCCAACACATCAAGCATGGTCGAGCGTTGCTCTTCGCTGCAAAATGCCAGATGTACGCGGCCTGACGAACTGCCCAGCACAGGCACACGAACGCCTGCAGAATAACGCTCTAACGCCAATGGGCTATCTTTGTCGGTGGTCTCGCGCACCAGCATCGATGTTCCGTGCAGCGTCGAGATGGCCAATGGCCATACCACTTCTTTACCGAGCTTAGTGATCAGCGGCTTGGCGATATCGTGAACCCAGGCTTCATCGTCATAGCCATCAGACAACGCACGAACTTTCAGGGTTAAACGGTAGCGGTCATCGCTGGGGTCGCGCAGGGCGTAGCCTGCAACGCACAGGGTTTCTAACACGCGGTACGCTGTGGTACGCGGCAAACGCACAGCTTTAGCAATATCGGTCACGGTCGCGCCATTATGGCGATTGAGCTCTTGAAGGGTATCTAGGCCACGCATTAAAGCGCGAATCGGACGCACTGAATCTGCATCGTCGCCATCTTCCAGATCGTCTGGTTCGTCTACCATTTCAGTCGAATTCCTTGCCGTCCCGCAGCCATGGCCCATGCTTAAGGGCGCGCGCGAATTACTCTCACCAAGCCGGGTGAGGCCTGATAACCTACCGCTAGTTGGACAGGCGGGCGGAGTGTAGACTATCGTCCAACAGGTGGACATAGTTTTCTGCTGCCGTATAGCTAAACCCGCCAAAGCCTTAATTTACCTACTTAAATTTGAGGATGACGTGACCGAGCAGGCCTTCAATCCCACACCTCCATACGGTATTTCCGGCGTTGACCCGGCTGCTGACGAAGCCGCACGGCGAGAATTCCGCAAGACCTTAGGCCAGTTTGCTACTGGCGTGACGGTGATGACCACCCTAGGCCAAAGTGCTGAGCGGGTGGGAATGACTGTTAATTCGTTTAATTCTCTCTCGCTTGAGCCGCCACTTGTGCTGTGGAGCATCGCTAAAACGACGCCTGCCTTTGCTTGTTTTCAAATGCAGGATGCTTTTGCGGTCAACGTTTTATCGGCAGAGCAGGAGGCGTTGGCGCGGCAAATGGCGCAATCTGGAAGCCATAAGTTCGACGGCGTAGATGTGCGCGCTGGTCTTGGCGGCGTTCCATTGATTGAAGGCTGCGTTGTTCACTTGGAATGTAATGTTTGGGCGCGTTACCCGGGCGGTGACCACGATATTATCGTCGGGCGGGTAAAACAGATCTTCAATACCGGCAAGCCACCACTCCTTTTCCATAATGGAGACTTTCGCTCATTCTAACCCATGTGGCTAACCTATGTGGCTAACCTATCTGGCGCGCCCACATGGTGATCAGCCGCCCCGCAGCGCTTGCCGGGGTAAGTCGCCTCTGGCACATCCCTTTGTCATATCGCCTTGGCACATCCATCCCAAGATCAGGGGCGACAAAGGGCCGCTTAGCCTGTGAAAATAAGCACATAATAGTACTTGTGAGGACGTATGGCGTTTCCTGGAAAAGACCCGATTATCATTGCTGGCGCAGGCCCGGTTGGTAGCGTTTTGGCGCTCTATCTGGCGCGTGAGGGGTTCAATATTGTGCTTCTCGAGAAAGAGAAGACGCTGCCAGAAGATTTGCGCGCTTCGACCTTCCATCCGCCATCGATGGACATGCTTGACCGCCTTGAATTAATGCCCCGGCTGATCGAGTTAGGTTTGATCGTGCGGCGCTATCAGTACCGCGATCGGCGCACCGGCGACATTGCCGAATTTGACATGTCGGCCATTCGTGATGAGACCAATCACGCCTATCGCCTGCAATGCGAGCAATGGCGTTTGACCAAAATTTGCTGCGAGGAACTTTCGAAAATTCCCAATGCAAAAGTGCTGTTCGAACATGGCGTGGTCAAAGTGATCGACCAAAATGCTGATGGTGTAAATCTGTTAGTGATGACGCCCGATGGCGAAAAAACCATGCGTGGGTCGTATGTGATCGGTGCCGAAGGTGCCAACAGCATGGTGCGCCAAACCTCGGGCCTGCAGTACGGCGGCTTTACGTACCCTGAGAAATTCCTTGTCGCCTCGACGCCCTATCCGCTGGAAAAATTCCTGCCACGGCTGGCGGGTGTCAACTACGTGTCTGACCCGGAAGAATGGTGCGTCGTCTTACGCTGCAATAACATGTGGCGTGTGCTGTTCCCCACCAAACCTGGCGAGACGAATGAACGGCTTCTGTCGGATGAATACATTCAAGATCGATTACATCACCTGGCGGCGAAAGAGGGTGATTTCGAAATCGGCCACCGCACACTCTATAACGTGCACCAGCGCGTCGCGGACACGTACCTCAATGGCAGAATCATACTGGCTGGCGATGCTGCCCACATCAATAATCCGTTGGGTGGTATGGGCATGAATGGCGGCTTGCACGATGCCATCAATTTGGCCGAGAAAATTTTGGCAGTACGGGAGGGTAAATTAGAAGCGGCGGCGGCATTTGCTTTGTATGATCGCCAACGGCGCATTACCGCGCAGAAATTTGTCCAAGAGCAAACCATCGCCAACAAAAAACTGATGGAAGAAAAAGACCCAGATGCGCAAAAGAAGCGTCAAGAAGATTTCATGCGCCAGGCAGCTGACCCCGTCCTCGCCAAGAAATTCCTGATGAAGACCTCAATGATCAATGTGGTCAGGGAATCATATACAATTCAGTAAAAAGCGCGGATCATCAGCGCGGAATAATCGGAGAACCCTATGGTTGACTCACTTGGATACCGGATGAAATTCGGCGTTATTGCGCCATCGACGAATACATCAGTTGAGCCTGAGTATGCGCTCATGCAGCCGCGTGGTGTGACAAATCACTTTGGTCGCATCATGATCCCGGATGACCCGGTGCGTAACGACAAGGAATTTGAGCAACTCTTGGTCAACATTCGCGGCGCAACTGAAGAAGCCCTTGATGCAGTAATGACGTGCTCACCGGGCTACGTCATTATGGGCATGAGTGCCGAGACATTTTGGGACGGGGCAGGTGGGGCCGAAAAACTTAAGAAGAAGATGGAAAAACGTGCCGGGGTAACCGTGTCGCTGGGCTCCCACGCCTGTGAAGCTGCACTGAAAACGTATCAGAAACTCACCAAGAAGAAAATCAAACGCATTGCCGTGCTGACACCTTATATGCCGGTCGGTGATAAGAACGTGCGCAAGTTCTTCACTGATAATGGCTACGACGTTATTTCGCTGATCGGTTTGAAATCGCCCAGCCCGATGTTAATCGCCCACGAGCCAGCGGCAAAGCTGCGCACATCCATCCTCGAACTCAATGCGTCTAACCCTGATGCGATCATTCAGGTGGGCACGAACTTAGCCTGTGCTGCGGTGGCTGAAGAGGCCGAACGTTGGCTCAACAAGCCTGTGATCGCCATCAATACCGCGACGTATTGGTTCTCGATGCGCGATGCTGGCATTAAAGATCAAATGGAAGGCCATGGCCGCCTCATGGCGGAAGCTTAGGCTTGTATTAGGAAACCACTGACATGACATTGAGCTATCCGTTCTCGGGCATCGCCAAGCGTGGCCAATTCAAATGGCCTGACAATAAAAAAGTTGCGCTCATTCTCACGCTCAATCTTGAGACGTGGGATATGGTAAAAGATACTGACAAGCCGTACTACGCTGGCGGGCCGCCCATTTTGCCCGATGTGCTGCCCGGTAACGTCGCTGATTTCCCTAACTTCACGTGGCGCGAATATGGTCAACGCGTCGGCATTTGGCGTTTATTCGATGAGTTTGATCGGGCCAAAGTTCCAGCCAGTTGCACCATCAATGCCAAGACCGCGCTCATTCGCCAAGAGATCGCCCGCGCACCAGCTGAGCGGGGCTGGGAAGTGGTGGCGCACAACTACGAACAAGGTGAGCTGCTGAGCGATTTTGCCAAGAGCCCCGCCAAAGAGCGCGAGATCATTGAGGCAACGCTGAAAGTGTATAAAGAATTCTACGGCAAGCCTGCCAAGGGGTGGCTGTCATCGTCGTTGCGCGGGACTGTTAATACGCCCGGTATTTTGAAGCAGCATGGCTTGATTTTCTATTGCGACATCATGAATGATGACCAACCATATCTGATCAACACCGAGCACGGCCCGATTGTTTCGACGCCGTATACCAACGAAATTAATGATTTCACCATTCTCACGCGCCGTAACCATACAACCGATGAATTCCGCGATATTTTGGTTGACGAGCTGCGCCAACTTTATCTCGAAGCCGAGATCTCTGGCGCGGGCCGGATGATGAATGTTGGCTTGCATCCGCACGTTTCGGGACGCGGGTATCGGGTGCGCGCGGTGCGTGAGTTTTTGAATTTCGCAAAAACATTGCCGGGCGTGTGGTTCGCAAAACGCGAAGAAATCGCCAGCTGGTATCTTGAAAATCACCAGGGTCATATTCCCGAGCAAATGAAGTAAGTTATAGGGGGCGCGCTATGAACGTCATCATCGATATCAATATTGCGAAGCCAAAGACTGCTGGTGCGATCGCTTTCCTGAAGCACAAAGACAAAAAGATGCTGATCGGGGGCGAGTGGGTTGAAGCGGCCTCGGGTAAGCGCATCGATTCCATCGACCCCGCGACGGGCCAGGTGATTGGCACCATTCCAGCAGGCGCCAAAGCCGATGTGGACCGCGCTGTGAAAGCGGCGCGTGAGTCCTTCGACAAAGGCATGTGGCGCGACAAAACACCCGACGAGCGCGCCCGTGTGTTGTGGAAAATTGCTGATCTGATTGAAGCCAATATTGATGAACTGGCAGAGCTTGAAACTCTCGATCAAGGCAAGCCCTTGTTTGTGGGGCGCTGGGCTGAAATTCCGGGTGCGGCAGGACAGTTTCGTTATTACGCGGGCATGGTCAGCAAAATTCAAGGTGAGACGATCCCGACCTCGATCAATTACCAGCCTGCTGGCAAGAAGGTATTTGCCTATACGGTGAAGGAGCCTATCGGCGTTGTGGGCGCGATTACGCCCTGGAACAGCCCGTTGGTTCTGGAAGCCATGAAGATCGCGCCATGTTTGGCATCGGGCTGCTCGATGATCCTCAAGCCTGCTGAAGACACCTCGCTGACGGCCATTCGCCTTGGCGAGCTGATACTGGAAGCGGGCGTACCTGCTGGCGTGTTCAACGTTGTTACGGGCCTTGGCCCTGAAGCTGGCCAAGCTTTAGCCGAACATCACGATGTCGACAAAATTGCGTTCACGGGCTCTACGCCCACCGGGCGCAAAATATTGCAGGCTGCGGGCGGTAATTTGAAAAAGGTTGCATTAGAGCTCGGCGGCAAGTCGCCCAGCATCGTGTTGGCTGATGCGGATATGGATTTGGCTATTCCCGGGGCGGCAAACGCCGTGTTTTTCAATACCGGACAAGTTTGCGTTGCGGGCACGCGGCTTTACGTCGAGAAGAAAGTTTTTGATAAAGTGGTGTCTGGTGTCGCCGATATTGCCAAAAGCATGAAGCTTGGCCACGGTCTTGACCCTGCGACTCAAATCGGGCCCATCGTCAACAAGCGCCAAGCTGACAAAATTAAGGAATATATTGACGGCGGCAAAAAAGATGGCGCCGAGATTGTGTGCGGTGGCCAACAGTCTGGCGCGATTGGCACGTTTATCGCGCCGACAGTTATCGTTAAGACCAGCCAAAACATGAAAATCGTCCAAGAAGAAATTTTCGGGCCTGTCGTCGTGGCGATACCAATTGACTCACTCGACGATGTTCCAAAATTGGCCAATGATTCACGTTACGGATTGGCCTCGAGCGTTTGGACGCAAGACCTGAGCAAGGCCACGCGCTTTGCATCAGCAATCAAAGCGGGCACAGTGTGGGTGAATTGCCATTTGATGTTTGATCCAGCGCTGCCCATCGGGGGCTACAAAGAAAGCGGCTGGAGCCGTGATTCGGGCATGCAAGCAGTTGATAACTATCTTGAGACCAAAACGGTTTGTATGGTGGTTTAAAAAGAGCGCCCAAGGTAAAGATACGTGCTGCGGGCGCGGCTGGGTTCTTGAGTTGTGCCCAGATAGAGCGGTCCGAAGGCTGTTTCAGTTCCCATAAAAATGCTGGTCGTCCAGCGCGCGCCGCGAAACCGGTCCGCGTCAATATCATAGACCGCGCGATCAGTTTTGACAGTTGCACCAAGATAAACCGGTGTGCCTGTAATTAAACTGAACCCTGTTCCTTGTCCGCGCGTGAGTGGCGTTGATGTTTTTGCCAGGTCCGTATCAGTGGCATCGAGCGGGCCGCGCGCATAAGCGGTCAGCCGCATGACACCGTCGATATCCACCATGGTCCAGAGATCTTCGCGCATGGCGATGGTCGGGGTCAGCCCATCGGTACTCATGACAGGGGGTGTGAAGCGCACACTGACCGGGAGATAATCAATACGCCGACTTAAGCTTGTATCCTTGCTCTGTGGGACGTCAATTTCTGCAAGGGTGTAGGGTGCTGTTGTTTCGGTCGTTATCGCACTCAGGGCCAGAATGGGCAGGCCAGAAAGCTGACTCGGGAAGTCACCGTTGTGCGTAGAGTGTTGAGAAGGCGCAATCCACAAAAAGTTCCAGTCGTCACTATCTTCGTCAACGAAGCCCTCGGCACCGAAGCGTTTTGCAGGCTCGGCAGATGCGGCGGGGAAGGGGGACGCGAGGGTCACAAGCCCGACCGCCATGAGTGCGGCAAGAATCTCAGACCAGCCAAACTTCTGGTTGTGGTTGACCCTATTTCCCATGACGGTGTTTTCTTGTTACAGATTGGCCAGCACAAAGATTAGCAGCATCGTATTGAAGGAACGTTAAGGAGCGCGCTATGCCCGACGACAACAGAGCCGATCCACACCTTATTGCCGACCTGACATCGCTGCGGGCTGTCTACAAAACGCCGTTTGAGGGTGCTGTGAAGAAGGTGATGGCCGCGCTTGACCAACATTGCCGGGCATATATTGAGCGCAGCCCCTTTTGTGTGCTGGCAACCTCGGACGCTAAGGGCAACCTTGATGCATCACCCAAAGGTGGCCCACCAGGGTTTATCAAAATCAAGAATGACCGAACTGTGATGTTGCCCGATTGGCCCGGCAACAACCGTCTTGACGGCTTAGAAAACATTATCGCTAACCCTCGTGTGGGCCTGCTGTCGTTTATGCCTGGAATGAACGAAATGCTGCGCCTGAATGGCCGCGCCTCTATCACGACTGATCCAGCGTTAAAGCCGCTGTTTGTGACCGATGGGAAATTGCCAATTTCAGTCATCGTGATCCAGATCGATCAAGTCTATTTGCACTGTGCGCGGGCGTTACAACGCTCGGCGTTATGGGACGCACGTGCGCAGGTTGATCGCGCCAACGCATTTCCAACGATGGGGAAAATGTTAGCTGATCAAATCGCTGGTTATGATGGCGATGCAACTGACCGCATGATCGAGCAGCACAAAAACGATTTGTATTAGAGCATCGCGCCGAAAAGTGGCCTTCCGGTTTTCGGCAAAAGCGATGCTCCAACAAATAGTTAGAGCAAGCCGCCCGATTCCGACTTAACGCGGCTTGCTCTAATATTAGCTGGCTTATCCTGCCAACAGCTGCTTCATGCGGTCTGCCATTCCTTGCAAAATTTTACCGGCGATCTTGTCTTTGTGCATCGCGGCCCAATAGGCCTTGGTTTTTTTGCGTGCACCAATGGCATCACTGACGCCGAACAATGCGCTGGCATGAACTGCGAAGAATAGCGCAGGCACTACAAAGCAATCCGCTACGCTCACCGAAGAACCCGCCGCATATTTTTTGCCCGACAGCAGCTTTTCTAAGACATCCAGCCCTTTTTCCAAATCTGCTTTAGCGGCATCAATATCAGCCGGGATGTTTTGATTGGCACGCTTCATGCGGAAAAATTTCAAACCGGCCGGCTGCACATATTCAGCTGCAATTGTTGCAATCAGCCGGGTGTGCGCCATGGCCTTGGCCGCCGTAGGCAAAAGCTTTTTCTTCTTATACTTAGCTTCGAGATAATCAACGATGACGGCGGACTCATAAAGCACCGTTGAGCCGTCTTTAATTGTTGGTATTTTGCCAAACGGATTAAGTTTTAAAAATTCGGGGCTTTTGATGCCGTCCTTAGGCATTGATAAATCGCAATCAATGCCTTTGTAACCGCATACTAACAAGACTCGCGCCACGAATGGCGAGAGCACTGATCCATATACTGCAAGTGAAGCCATGCTTACTGTCTCCTCGATTTTCTATGAACGCCCGCCGGGACGGAAATTCTTCATGCCCTCGGCCATTTCCGCCAAAACAGTGCTGGTGAGTTTTTCTTTTTTTAGTTTTGCGGCGTACTTACCCAATTTTTTGCGCCCACCTGTTGGGTCGGCCATCCCAAAGTTTGGCAGCAATGCGCTCATAAAGAACCAGCACGGTACGGCATAAACGTCCGCGATGGTAAATTTGGAACCGGCGGCCCATGTTTTTCCCGAGAGCATTTTTTCGACCACATCTAGCCCGCGCTTCACCTCTGCCAATTTCTCCTCGACAACTTTCTGATCGCGCGTTGCTGGGTCACTTTGACGCATGAGTGCGAGTGTCGGTGCTTGCACGTATTCGGCAAAGATAGTTGCCAGTAATCGCGCGCGGGCTGCCTCTTTCGCTGATGCTGGAATGATGCGCTTTTTCTTGTACTTGGCATCGAGGTAATCAACGATCACGCTTGATTCATAAAGTACAGTCGCGCCGTCTTTGATGGTAGGAATTTTGCCCAACGGGTTGAGCGCCATATATTCAGGCGACTTAAGGCCACCGCTGGGCATCTTCAATTTATGTTTGATGCCTTTATATCGGGCTGTCAAAACCACGCGCGCCACGTAAGGCGACAAAATCATTCCATAAACGTCCATAACTCGAGTTCCTCTATTTCGGGTTTAATCATCTATCTTAGCGTTCCGGGTGCGGGTGTCACGAGGCATCAGATGACCCAAACCAGGGGCGAGGCTGATTTTTACAACCCATAGGGAGTCATGCTGGCTAGGCTATCGCCGTGTCATGCAGAAGTGGCGAACCGAAGTCCCTTCGCCCTAAAAAGCTCTATGCAAGGGCCTTTTTGAACATCTCAAGCGAACGACTGTGGGCCAATTTTGTGCCGTCAGCATTGTAGTGCTTGGGGTCTGTATCGCGGGCAAAGCCGTGATCAAGGCCGGGGTAGACGTGAACTTCTGCACCAGGCTTGCCCTTTACGGCAGCCTCAATTTTGAGGAGAGCCTCTTTCGGCACATATGGGTCTGACCCTGCAATATGAATCTGCAAGGGCTTTTTGATTTTGCCTGCTTCGCCGGCAAGGTTTTCAATTCCCACGCCGTAATAGCTTGAATTGGCATCTGAGTCTGTGCGGGTTGCGGCTAAATACGACAATGTTCCGCCTAAGCAAAAACCAATTGTCCCGACTTTACCCGTGCAGTTTTTCAGGCCGCGCAGCGCTGATATGGCAACCTGGATATCTTCCACGCCCTTATCGACGTTAAATTTACCATAGTAATCAAGCGCAATATTGAAATCCTCTTGGAAGAACGGATGTAACTCGATGCCTGGATGCATGCGCCAAAATAAGTCTGGCGCCAGGGCAACATAACCAGCCCGCGAGAGCATGTCGCACACAGTGCGAATCCACGTATTCACACCAAATATTTCCTGAATGACAACAACCCCTGGGCCAGGTTTTGGCGGCAGGGAAAGGTACCCTCGGAAAATGCCGTCATTGCCTTTGATATCGACGCTTGAGCCAGACATGGTGCATCTCCCAATGATCTAAAAAGTAGTGCGTGTTTGTAGAGAAGTTCACCCCAGTTTTCTAGCCAGCTGATGAACGTGAGCTCAAATGTTTATACTGCCGCTCGCCACTCAGCTTGTCCGCCATCGCTCCCCTGGCCTTCACGCACCAGCGTCGTGCGGTATTCGTAGCGGTCGGCACGGTAAAGAGCACTGAGCCATTCAACGGGCCGGTTGAGATTGTCGAATACAAGGCGTGTGAGCTGGATGATAGGCGCACCGACGTCTGTAGAAAGTGCAGCGGCAACAGAGGGGTCGGCAATTGTTGCGGAAATGGCTTGATCTGCCCGTGCCACTGCGACCCCAGATTTTTGCAATTGCGCTAACATGGGTTGGGCATTGCTCTCGCGATCTTTCAAGCGCTCAGCAACATCTTGAGGGACGTAAGCCCGAATGATGGCAATGGGCAGGCCACGCGCACGGCGAATTTGACGTGTTGCATAGATTATTGCGCCAGGTTGACACTCTAATTTTTCAGCGACATCAGGTGGGGCAGGAATGAACCCGCTTTCCAGGCGCTGCATTTCGGTTGCCGCGCCAATGGCCATGACATTGCGCAAAAGATCGTCGAGTGAGTCGCGTTTTGCTTGAGGCAATCTTGAGGACTCGGCCACAAAGGTTCCCCGCCCGCGTTGGCGTATGATCATGCCTTCTTTTGTCAGCTCATGCATCGCACGTTTAATAGTAATTCGTGACACGCCAAACGAAACGCAAAGTTCTGCTTCGGTAGGCACTGCACTTTCGCCATAAGCACCATTGCGAATATTTTCGCGTAAAACCAAGTACACTTGGTGATACAACGGAACCGCCAAGTTTTGATCTATGGCAAAGATTGGTTTTGCGAGGCGATTCATGGTGGTGCCACTACCGATCCAGAACCAAGCCGCTTGAAATATTCATGTTTGTGCCCGTCATGCTGGCAGAGTGGCGCGAGCACAGGAACATCACGCCACCGGCGCATTCTTCAGCAGTCGCATATTTACCGAGTGGAAGCTGTGCTTTCAGTCCATCGTGCTGGGTATCACTCAAGCGGTCGAGCATGGGCGTATCAACTGGGCCGGGCGAGATAATGTTAACCCGAATACCATTAGGTGCCCATTCCTTGGCGGTGTAGCGCGTGAGATTGACAAGTGCCGCTTTTGATGTGGCGTAAGCGGCACCCGATAAATAATTGCCGCCATTTGCACCATTTGAGGAGCCACACAACACCACCGCTGCACCGGGCTTGCGCAAAATAGGGTAGGCGTGTTTGAGCAACAAGAATGCTGAGGTCAGGTTGGTATCAACGACCGTATGCCAATCAGCCAGCGGCATTTCATCAATGCGGCCTTTACCAACCATTCCGGCCATATGAACAAGATAGTCCAACGTCCCAAACCGCGCTTTGGCTTTGGCAACGGCATCGGCCACCTGCGGTTCGTCTGTCACTTCAAGAGAAAGTTTCAGAACACGCGGATCGTCGTTCTGCACAGCGCGGCGGCCGGTGGCAACGACCGACGCGCCCGCTTCCAGAAACATGTCAACACACGCCTTGCCGATACCGCCGGTTGCCCCCGTCACAAAGGCAACTTTTCCGGCAGCATCAAGCAAACTCGGTTTCGTCGTCATGTGTAAACTACTCGGCTGCCTTTTTCATGGCTACCGTTTCATAAATACCGTCGAGCATACGCCAGCGCATTTCAGTTGAAGCGCGCACAGCAGAAATAGCTTTTTGTTGCAGCTCAGGGGTAGTGGCGTAGTGCGAGGTGATTTCAAGACCGACATCAGCATGCTCTACGTCACCCACAATGTGGACATGGAAGAACTCCATATCATCATCGCTGAGGCCCATTTTCTTCATGGCTTCGACATATTTTGGATACAACGTCGGCAATTGGCCTTCGAGTGCGACCATGATGCCAGCGGCACCCTCAACCAGATGGCGCACGTTGACCATTTCCCATATCCACGAACGCATGGCGCGTGTTGAGGGCAGGACGCGGCCTTGTTCTTCGGCAGCGTAGAAATCTTCAGCTTTCAGACCGCAAGCTTTGCCAAACTTCACCAACAAGTCGGGGTGGCGCTTGGAAGGGTTGGCGGGATTTTCCTCGCCCAACAAATTTTCCAACATGTGCTGGCGCGCTTCGAGGTCGTCGAGGCGGCAGAAGAACATGGCGAACTGCTGTGGAATCGGGTCGATGTAATAGAAGTGTTGAATGGCCCAGAAGCCGATTTGTTTCAGGCTCAGATCACCGCGCGCCCAGGCAGTGCTGAAGGGGTGTCCACCGGAATGGACAGGTGTGCGGGCAGCTTCAAGGGCTTTGTAGAAATCGGGTTGGTTCATCAGTGCTTGGGGCATCATCGTTCTCCTGGTTGATGTATTAAATTATGAAAGGCAGCAAAAAACTCAGGCACCCCATTTCGCCATGGGGAAATCCTGTAACGGGATGGTCGTGGTTTTGGCTTCGGTGAAAAACATCATACAGTCTTGCGCGCTATCGCGGCCAATGCCGGAGTTTTTGTAACCGCCGAACGGAGCGCGCAGTTCGCGCGTGAGCGGTGTATTGACCCAAATCGTGCCAGCACGGATTGATTGCGACACTTTCAGCGCTGTGGGCAAATGCTCTGACCACACATACCCGACCAATCCGAACTCGGACTGGTTGGAAATTGCGATGGCTTCATCAATGTCGTCGAAAGTCACAAAGGTCGCAAATGGCCCGAAGATTTCTTCTTGGCATACGCGCGCGGCATTGCTCTTGGCCAGCACGGCAGTAGGCTCAACAAAAAAGCCTTTCTTAAAGCCCGCGTGGCGTTTACCGCCGGTCAGTAAATCTGCGCCGTCTGCTTTGGCGATGTCGACATAGCTCAAGACGCGCTTCATATGAGCTTCGTAGGCCAACGGCCCGACTTGTGTTTTGGCATCGAAGGGGTCGCCGACGATGATTTTTTGTGAACGCTTGACGAACTTGTCGATGAACTCGGCCGCGATTTTCTTTTCCACCAAAATGCGTGAGCCCGCCAAGCACTGCTGGCCATTGTTCGAGTAGATGGCCAGCAACGAACCGTCGAGTGCGCGTTCCATGTTGGCAGTTGCCGTGACGATGTTGGCCGACTTGCCGCCCAGTTCCAACGCAACTGGCTTAAGGTTTTGACCTGCGCGTGACGCAATGGCGCGGCCCGTCGTGGTGCCGCCGGTGAATGAAACAACATCAATGCCAGGGTGGCTGACCAGCGCATCGCCTGTCACGTGTCCGCGGCCATTGACAAGGTTCACAACGCCTTTCGGGATATCAGTCTTGTGAATGAGTTCAACCACGCGGCGCAGTGATAACGGCGTGAATTCTGAAGGCTTCAGAACGCATGTATTTCCAAATGCAATGCAACTCGCAATTTTCATGGTGCAGAGTGCGATGGGTGCGTTCCATGGCCCGATCAGTGCACCGACGCCAATGGGTTCACGCGTCACGATGGAAAGGTAAGGTTTAGTCTGGGTATAGGCCTCGCCGGCTGCTTGGCTGGCAACTTCGGCGAAGAACTCGAAGTTAAAGGCCATGCGTGGACCGTGAAATCCTCGCGTGTGGCCGTGTGTGATGCCTGCGTTGAGTGTTTCCAGGTAAGCCACTTCATCGATGTTGGCCAGTAGGACATCGCGAATTTGCAGCATGATGCGCTTGCGTTCGTCCACGCTCATACGCGGCCAGGGGCCTTTATCAAAAGCTTCACGCGCGGCTTGCACTGCTGCATCAACTTCAGCTTTGTCAGCTTCGCGCAAGAATGAGACGGTTTCTTCCGTTGAAGGACACAGGGCGGGAAGGCGCTCGCCATGATTATCGGCAACCACGCTCAACCCGTTGATGAAGCTGGTGACAACTTCGGGGATGGCGAATTTTGCTGTGCTGCGGTCGAATGTAATTGCGTTCATAATTGTTCTCTCTAGTTTTCCATATTACGGCATAAAGCTGCCACCGTTGACGTGTAAAATTTGGCCGGTGATGTAGCGAGATGCAGGCCCGGCCAAAAATAAAATCGGCCCGACGATGTCTTCGGGTTTACCAAGGCGGGCCAGCGGAATGCCACGGATATAGTTATCTCGGTCAAGGGTCTCCACTTGATTCTCGTCCGAGCGACCGGTGCCGCCTTTGCCAAAGGCTGTTTCAACATAGCTGGGTGCAACGACATTCACGCGAATATGCGGCGCACACTCACGCGCCAACGTTTTTGCCAGCGCATTGATCCCAGCTTTGGCCGCTGCATAAGGCCCATACGTTGCTCCGCCATAAACTCCAAGACCAGAAGACACATGCACAATACTACTGCCTGTTTTCATCAAGCGCACGGCTTGCTGTGACACCAAGAATGCCGAACGCAAATTACCGCTCATGGCATCATCCCATTGCGCTGTACTCAGTTCAGCCACGGGTTTGTTTTCTACTTTGTAGCCGCACAGGTTGATCAGGCAATCAATGCCGTCCAGCTTGCTGAAAGCGGCTGCGACCGACTCTTCGGACGACGCATCAACCGCTAAAGCCTGAACTCCTTGAGGGACGTGGTGCTTTTGAATCGAGGCCGCAAGGTCAAGTACGGCCACCGACAAACCTGCGCTCAGAGAAGCATTGACAACCGCCCGTCCAATACCACCGCAGCCGCCCACAACAACCATGCGCGACCCGGGCGCAGGGCAGAGTTGAGTCAACGATGCGGCAGATGTGGACATGCGCTCAGCCCGCCTTGATAATGCGCGGTGCTTCGTCTTGGGCGAAGTCTGTGCTGCAATGCGGGCAGTGTAATTTTACTTCTGGTCGTTTCAGAATTTCTGGGCCCACATGAAACCACCCGTTGCATTTCGGGCATTGGGTCCATGAGGTGTTGCCGGTCTTTTCCCAAGGTGCTCCGACCGGAATGCTTTGAATATTGGATTTGGTCATAGCGTCGGCCACTCTGACATATCAGTGCCGTTCAAAAGTCTTTCTGCCGCCGTCATTGCGGCCTCGGGCACTTTCGAGCGTGGTGGCACAGGACTCGGGGCGCCAGGGAATGGAGGCAGGGGGAAGGTGGCGTCGATGGCGATCTTCGAAAGTGTCTTTGCCCCCGCCACGGTTGAGGGGTCGAGCAACGAGCCAGAGAGCCCATCGATGGTGAAGCTATCGCGGCTCCATTGTACGCGTGTGGCCAACGCAAACATCATTTCAGAATCATCGAACATATCGATGTCATCATCGACCGCGATCACCATTTTCAGGCGTCGATAGGCTAACGCGGCGGTCAGTGCATCACGCACTTCGCCGGGGCCAGGTTTAGAAAATTGCATGTAGGCATGAAACCGGCGGCCCTGTGCTGGGACATGCACGTTTGTCAGGCTGGGTGCTACCGCTTTGACCAGGCTGTAAACTTTGCCTTCCATCGCCATGTTATCGGGCACCAGCATGTCAGTCAGGCCCGAGCCATAGTCGTGGTAGAGCGCATTCTTGCGCATGGTGATGCAGGTGACTTGGAATACCGGTGCGGCGACTTGCGGCCCTGAATAGCCGGTATATTCGCCGAAGGGGCCATCGGCTTCCAGTTGGTCTTTCAGCGCGTAGCCCTCAATGACGATCTCGGCATCAGCCGGTACCATGATTTTGTCGCCGAAGGTACGGCTGGGAACAACGCGCAGAGGTTGGCCAATCAGCCCTCCACAGGCAGACCAATGGCTTTCGGGGTAGCCTAATTTTGCCTGTGTGCCCATCAGAACGGCGGGGTGGTGGCCAATCCAGAACACCACGGGGCAGTCTTGGCCTTTGGCCCAGAACTTGCGCAAATTACGATTGTTGTGCGAGGCCGGGTACGGGTAGTAACTCATCCGCGCCTTGCCTTTGACCCAACAGCGCTGAATAGCGGTGTTATCAACGCCCGTGTCGGGGTCGTAGGTTGTGGCGTGAGCTGCGGTCAGATACGCGCCTGGATCGTAGCTATGCTGTTTGAGCGCAGGAATAAGTGTGAGGTCTGCCTTGTCTCCCTCAAGCACGATCTCCTGAACGGGTGCGTCTTTGGCGCTCAAAACCTTGGGCGCGATGGGGTTGCCAGTTTTCTTGGCATAAATCGGGGCGGCACTGCGGTGGTCATTGATGCCAAGTGCCTTGGCGACAAGTGCACGGCTTGCCGTGAGATTGCAGACGACAGCGATCTCGCTGGTCTTGCCGTTGGCAAGGACCGGTTTTTCGATAACAACAATCGGGCGGCGGCCTTGCTTCTCCAGCGTGTATTGCAGCGCTGTGATCTCGTGCACGGTGGAAACGGGCTGGCTTGGGCGAAAGACCGAGGTCTTTTCTGCGGCCAAATATGAACGTAAATCGAGTATGTCCGCCTCCCCAGGTGGCATGAAGTTTGAGGTCTATAGAATCGACTTCAGGCTTATTGGTATATAAGTATACCTTTATGTTATGGTCAACATATATAACTAAGCCAAGCTGGGAACCTTAACCTTCCAGAAATCCCAGCGTGGCATCCTGTTTCATTAAACCTAGCAATGGGTTGGTCTTTAAATGCGTCTCAGCGCCATAAGGTGCTTACGTCGGTGGGTCTATGAAAAAGTCGTCGGGTCAGAACCGGCTTATTGTTGGGATTAGTGGCGCCTCGGGCATCGTCTACGGCATTCGCATGCTTGAAGTACTGCGCGCTGCCGGGGTGGAAACTCACCTCGTGATGTCCAAATCAGCCGAGGTCACCCTCGCGTATGAGACCAAGCTGAAAGTGAAAGACGTGCGCGCATTGGCCGACGTCGTTTACAACAACGTTGATATCGGTGCCGCGATTGCATCGGGCTCATTCAAGACGCGCGGCATGATCATTGCGCCGTGTTCTATTCGCAGCGTTTCTGAAATTGCTGCTGGTGTGACATCGTCATTGCTAACGCGTGCGGCTGATGTCGTTCTGAAAGAACAGCGCCGCCTTGTGCTGATGGTACGTGAATCACCACTTCATGTGGGGCATCTTCGCAGTCTGACGGCGGCCGCAGAAATGGGTGCGATCATCGCACCACCGATGCCAGGCTTTTACAGCCTGCCCAAGACAATCACTGATATTGTCAACCATACCGTTGGGCGCGCTCTTGACTTGTTCGATATTGATAGTGGCCTTGTGAAGCGATGGGGCGAGCCTGATATCGCCGATGAAGCACCCGCAAGCCTAGCAGTCAAAGCCAAGAAGCCCCGCCGCAGGCCAACATGAATTTTATCAATACCGCTGTGAACACTTCAAACACATCAGAGACCGGCATCGGCAACCCACTCTGGGATTTTTCTGTATGGGTCTATGGCGAGCCCGAAGTTGAAAATGCCTGCTTGGATTTACAGAACCGCTTGGGCGCTGATGTCACAATGCTGATGTATTGTCTGTGGTTGGCTCATCGTTCGACTCCGAGTGAACATTTAGCGCGGTACCTGGGTGCGGCCATAAAGCTCTCACGTGATTGGCAGCGCTCTTTTGTCGAGCCGCTGCGCACCTCACGACATAACTTTAAAGAATTCCTTTTAAACACGGATATGGCCGAGCCAGAGCTCAGCGACGCCGCAGCACTTCGTGAACGCATTAAAAAGTGCGAGCTGGACATGGAACAGCTTCAAATGTTGGCCATGTACAATTTGGTCATCGACGGCGATACGCCTGAACAGACTCGTTCTACTGCCGAGCAGCGTGAAGAAGCCCAGAATAATCTGAGTGTCTATTTTGTTGCGACGGGCGTTAAGCTTGATCCGTTAGGTCAATCTCAGGTGAATCGGTTACTGCAGGCGGTGTTTAGCTAAAAGATTCCAGATTCACTTTGGCTCAAAAAGCGCTAGAATTCCATTTCCTTCATTTACTCGCGAGTTCCGCGTGCTCCGGTTTTTGCTGACTTTAAGTTTGATCTCCTTTGCCGCGTGTTCGGCTCACGCGCAGGACGCACAGCCTGCGCGCCGGGGTCCAGCGCCTGTTGTCGCTTGTGCAGATCTGGCCCGGATGAGCTTTGCTGGCATCCCAGAGGCGCCGGCTGCTATTCTTTCTTCTGGTCTTGTTGCATCAAGTGGCGACTTGCCTGGCTATTGCAAGGTGCAGGGTAACATAGCACCCCATGTGGGTTTTGAACTGCGTCTGCCCCTCGATAGTTGGAACGGCAAACTTCTGATGCAGGGCTGCCGCGCATATTGCGGTGTCATCATGGTTGAAGAAGCCAATGATGCCTTGAAGCGCGGGTATGCCACCGTGGCCACCGACATGGGCCATGCTGGGACTATTCTCGATACGACCTGGGCTTATAATAATCGCGATGCTGAGTTGGATTATGGGTTTCGTGCCACCCACGTCACAGCCCTCGCGGCTAAGGCACTTATCCGCGGCTTCCACGGCGTTAACGCCACCCAGTCTTATTTCAGGGGCTGCTCTACTGGTGGCCGGCAAGGCCTGGTTGAGGCGCAACGCTTTCCCGCTGATTTCGATGGCATTATCGCCGGAGCACCGGTTGCACCTAAAGCCGGCGCACTCAACTTCTATTGGTCGAGCATCGCAAATATCGATGCCAACAAGCGTGCGATCTTGACCACGCCCAACGTGTATCTCATCCGCGCTGCGGTAATGAAAAAGTGCGATGCGAAAGACGGATTGGCTGACGGGGTTATTGAAGATCCGCGCACATGTGATTTTGACCCCGCTGAGCTTCAATGCAAGGCGATTACCGGTGGTGATCTTATTCCCCGC
>JANLSL010000392.1:0-3532 GCA_031362385.1 Alphaproteobacteria bacterium
GGCAAGCGCGGGGGCGCACAGTGAGAAAAGAGTTTAGCCGCAAGGCACGTCAGGTCCTTGGTCCCCTTATGGGGGCCGCTGTGATGGTCTACTTTGGCTATCACGCGGTACAGGGCGACCGAGGACTGATGGCCTGGTGGCAACTGCGATTTGAAATTGAACGCGCCAACATTGACCTGGCTACTGTCAGCGCTGAAAAAAAAATAATCGAACATCGCGTCGCTTTACTCCGGCCTGAAAGCCTTGACCGCGACATGTTAGAAGAACGCGCGCGCATCATGCTGGGGGCCGTCAGCCCCAAAGACATGATCATTCCGCTTGAGCCCGCCACCTAAACAACGCGACTCTCCGCGAAATACATTCTCAGCTATTTAAATCGTGGCTCAAACGCGGAATTTTGAAAGAAACTTTCCGTCGTTGGTGACGCCATAGTCGAAATTTCTGTTACCCGAAGTGCCATTTAGCACGTTCCAATTACACTTTACCGCAGCGCACACCCCAAGAGCATAGCCTTTTCAGTGGCTTAGCATTTTTGCTAATTGTGCATTGCAAAACAATGACTTAACTAAGCTTTAGCTTGCTGCTGCGCAATTTCATTGCGATATAGCATCTATAGTTCTGGACGGTGGTGTGTCCGGCCAGAACCTTTGAGCCAAAAATAAAGACGCACAATGGAGGGACTCATGGCTAATAAGCGAGGAAGCTCAAAGGCTTCCGGATCGTCGGTCGCCAGTTCCAAATCACTCATTCAGTTTTACCGCGATATGCTGTTGATCCGCCGCTTTGAAGAGCGGGCTGGGCAACTTTATGGCATGGGGCTGATTGGCGGGTTCTGCCACCTTTATATCGGCCAAGAAGCTGTCGTGGTTGGTTTGCAAGCCTGCGCGAATAAGGGCGACTCAGTTATTACTAGCTACCGCGATCATGGACACATGTTGGCCTGCGGCATGGACCCCAAAGGGGTGATGGCCGAACTTACTGGCCGCGCTGGCGGATATTCGCGCGGCAAAGGCGGTTCGATGCATATGTTCAGCCGCGAGAAAGGCTTTTTTGGCGGCCACGGTATTGTTGGCGCACAAGTGCCGATCGGCACGGGCTTGGCGTTTGCCCACAAATACAAAAACGATGGCGGTGTCAGCTTTGCGTATTTCGGCGACGGTGCTGCCAACCAAGGCCAAATCTACGAGTCATTCAATATGGCTGGGCTATGGAAATTGCCGGTCATTTACGTGATCGAGAACAATAAATACGGCATGGGTACATCGGTGCAGCGCGCATCGGCCTCGCCTGATTTGCACAAACGCGGCGAGCCCTTTGGCCTGCGCACCATGACTGTCGATGGCATGAGCGTAAATGCCGTATATGAGGCTGGCCTTGATGCCACGGACTATGTGCGCGGCGGCAACGGCCCGGTATTGATGGAAGTGAACACGTATAGATATCGCGGGCACTCGATGTCCGACCCCGCCAAATACCGCACCAAAGAAGAACTTCAAAAAATGCGCGAGCAATTCGATCCGATTGATCGGCTTCGCGCACAGCTGGTTGAAATGAAATTGATCGACGAAGAGGGCTTCAAGGCCATCGACAAAGAAATCAAAGACATTGTCACTGCTGCTGCCGAGTTCGCCCAAACCAGCCCCGAGCCTGATCCGGCTGAGTTATGGACCGATATTTTGCTTGATGCGGCTTAAAGGGCGGGACCTCAGCAATGACGATTCAGATTTTAATGCCGGCCCTGTCGCCAACCATGACCGAAGGCAAATTGGCCAAGTGGCTGGTGAAAGAGGGCGATAAAATTTCATCGGGCAAAATTTTAGCCGAGATCGAAACTGATAAAGCCACCATGGAACTCGAAGCCGTGGACGAAGGCACGGTGGGTAAGCTGTTGGTGACCGAAGGCACGGAAGCCATTCCTGTCAACCAACCCATCGCTGTTTTGTTGGAAGGCGATGAAAAAGCCTCGGCACTCAAATCCGCTCCTGCCGCAGCTCCTGTCGCCGCAAAACCGCAAGCGCCTGCTGCCACTGCCGCGCCAGTGGCAGCAGCTGCGGCGCCTGAAAAAGAATACTCCACCTTTAAAACCCAAACCGTGCGCGAAGCCTTGCGCGATGCGATGGCCGAAGAAATGCGCCGCGATGGCAATGTGTTTCTGATGGGTGAAGAAGTTGCCGAATACCAAGGTGCTTACAAAATTAGCCAAGGCTTGTTGGATGAGTTCGGTGCCAAGCGCGTCATCGATACGCCAATTACCGAGCATGGCTTTGCAGGCCTTGCCGTTGGTGCGGGCTTCGGTGGGCTGCGCCCGATTGTTGAGTTCATGACGTTCAACTTCGCCATGCAGGCGGTGGACCACATCATTAACTCGGCCGCCAAAACGCTTTATATGTCGGGCGGACAGATGGGTTGCCCCATCGTGTTCCGTGGCCCCAACGGTGCGGCAGCGCGCGTGGGTGCCCAGCACTCGCAATGTTATGCCTCGTGGTATGCACACATTCCAGGTCTCAAAGTTTTGGCCCCATGGTCAGCTGCCGATGCCAAGGGGTTGCTGAAGGCCGCTATTCGTGACCCCAACCCAGTCATTTTCCTTGAGAATGAAATTCTTTATGGCCAAAGCTTTCAAGTTCCCGATGCTGCCGATTTTGTTTTGCCCATTGGCAAAGCAAAAGTGGAACGCGAAGGTGCGCATGTGACCATCGTCACGTTCTCAATCATGGTGGGCAAAGCCCTGCAAGCCGCCGAAGAGCTGGCGAAAGAGGGCATTGAGGCTGAAGTTATTAATCTGCGCAGCATACGCCCGCTTGATGTTGAGACAATTATCCGCTCAGTGCAGAAAACCAACCGGTGCGTGACGGTGGAAGAAGGCTGGGCCATGTCTGGTATTGGCTGCGAAATCGGTGCGCAGATTATGGAGCAGGCGTTCGACTACTTAGACGCACCGGTCGTGCGCGTAGCAGGCAAAGATGTCCCGATGCCTTATGCGGCTAATCTTGAAGCGCTCGCGTTACCGCAAATCGCCGACATCATCGCAGCGACTAAATCAGTTTGTTACCGCTAAGCGGGAAGGGATTCGACCATGCCAATTGAAATTCTGATGCCCGCACTGTCGCCCACCATGACCGAGGGAAAACTCGCGAAGTGGCTGAAGAAAGAAGGCGACAAAGTTAAAAGCGGCGATCTGATCGCAGAAATTGAAACTGATAAGGCGACCATGGAATTTGAAGCGGTTGATGAAGGCCGCATTGGGAAAATCCTTATTGCTGAGGGCACTGAAGGCGTCGCCGTCAACAAGCCCATCGCGATTTTATTGGAAGACGGCGAAACCATGAGCGATGTGAAGGCGTCACCCGCAAAAACCCCAGCGCCCGTTGCTGCGGCAGCGGCACCCGTTGCACAACCATCAGCCCCGAAAGCCGCACCTCTGGCCACAAATCCAGACCGCGTCGTTGCAAGCCACTAGGCCAAGCGGCTGGAGGTGAATGCAGGGATCGATTTGTCGGCCATGCGCGGTTCGGGCCCTCATGGCCGCGTA
>JANLSL010000405.1:0-5925 GCA_031362385.1 Alphaproteobacteria bacterium
GCGGGGAAATCGTCCACTGGTAGGCCTTGATGATGGCACGCATGACGAGCCCAACAGCCGTGGCGATCATGATGGCGTGTCCGCCTTGGGCTTGGCTTGCGTTAACTGACGCAGCACACGTTCGGCGGCGTTGCGCATTTCCGATGTCATAGCCGCAAAATCTCGGCTTCCAGCGCTGTGCCGTGCAACCAAAACAAGATCAATGGTTTGGTTCATCATGGAGTCCAATGCTGAATCTGCGGCGGCTCGCAGACGGCGCTTGGCTCGGTTGCGGGCCACGGCGTTGCCAATCTTGCGGCTGGCGGTAAAGCCGACACGAAGCTTGCTTGGCATTTCTGGCGAACGAAAGGCAGCTTGAAGCAAGAACGCAGGAGTCCCTTGTCGTATGCCGTGTGCGGCAACACGCAGGAAGTCAGTTCTTTCTGGTAGACGGCCCCAGGCCCTGCCCATGGCAATGCTCCGGGCGGTGGCCGGTATTTAGGCCGACAGACGTTTCCGGCCCTTGGCGCGGCGGTTGGCCAATACTTTACGGCCGCCGACGGTCGCCATGCGGGACCGGAAGCCGTGGCGGCGTTTACGCACCAGCTTGCTCGGTTGATACGTGCGTTTCACGTTGAAAACTCCGGAAGGTCAGAAAACAAAGGCGCCCTACCCGGCAGGGCAGAGCGTCCCAAACTTAAAAGCTGGCGGTGTATACGGGCCCGGCGGCCCAGAGTCAATTATAAGGACCACCCTGCGGGGTGGTTTTAGGGTCTCTTAAAAAGGGTAATTTAGGCCTTTTTTCAATGATTTGCGCAGGCGTGCCCAGCCGCAGTCACAGGCATTGAGTTCGTTTCTGCCCCGTCCCCAGCTATGATGACGCTGCCATGGAAATCACCGCCCAAGACCCGACCCGCTCGACCGCCCCCCTCAGTACGACCTCAGATAAACGCCGAGGCGTCACTTTTGGGCTGTCGTGGCGCTTGCTGGTACTGACCATCTTATTCGTCATGCTGGCCGAAATTTTCATCCTGGTGCCTTCGCTTGCCAGCTTTCGGGTGGATTATCTGAGCGAGAAAATTGATGCCGCTCACTTGATTATGTCGGCTCTGGAGGCGGCCCCCGGTTCACAGTCGTCAGGTCAGATCGACGCTAAAATGCGCGATCGCTTGCTCGACCAAGCCGGGATGTTGGGGTTGACGATTCTGCGTCCCAACATGCCACCGCGCACGTTAGGCCCGCGCATGCCGCCACAAATTACCAAGCTTTATGACTTGCGCAGTGCCATGGCGTTTGAATTAGTCGCCGACACCTTCAACACGATGGCAATGCCCGAACCTTCGGTGATTGGCGTTACCGGCCTCAGCAAAGCAGATGCTCGTGTTATTATCGAGGTTGTTTTGGAAGAACAGCCCTTGCGTGACGCGCTGTGGGATTATTTCCGCAATCTTCTTGTGCTGAGCATTTTCATTTCCATCACAACAGCAGCTTTGGTTTATGCGGCGTTGCAATGGCTGGCGGTAAAGCCGTTACGCATGCTCACCGCAAACATGATCGCGTTTCAAAAAGATCCCCAAGATCCTCGTCGCATTGTTGTGCCCGAAGCACGAAGCGACGAAGTGGGAACTGCCGAGTTGGCACTGGCTGACATGCAAAAGCAGATCAGGGCATTGTTACTTGAGAAAGAGCGCCTTGCGGGGGTTGGTTTCGCCGTGACAAAAATTTCGCACGACTTGAAAAACATTCTGACCACAGCGCAACTTGAATCAGACAGATTAGAAAACACACTCAATATTGACCCTGAGGTGAAACACATTACGTCGGGGATTGTGCGCGCGATTGATCGGGCCGTGCGTCTTTCGACAAGTACAATTCGCTTTGCCTCTGAGGGGCTTCCGGCTGCGCATCGCCAGAAATTATTACTTCATGTGGTTCTCGGCGATGTACGTGCAACATTGCAGCCTGCGCTTCCCGCCACTGCTATTGTCATTGATGTTCCTCTGGCCGTGATGTTTTCGGGCGACGTTGATCTTTTACAGCGCGCCCTTGAGAACTTGATTCGCAATGCGGCTGAATCATCTGCGACCAAGGTTATGTTGACGTTCGAACGAGTCGGAGCCGATGACGTGCTAGTTGTCGCCGATGATGGCAAGGGGATACCCAAAAAAGCCATGGATAACTTGTTTGTGCCGTTCTCTGGCTCAGCAAAGGCCGGAGGAACTGGTCTTGGGTTGCCCATCGCGCGCGAAGCCCTACGCGTTCAAGGCGGCGACATCGTGCTGCGTGAAAGTACGTCCGCGGGAACGCAGTTTGCCGTCGTGCTTCCGCTCGCTTAAAAGACTGCTATGCCAATGTCGCTCTCGCCCGGTCTCGGCCTCATCTTGTTGCTATTCGCAATTGGCGTGGTGTTGTGGCTTTACCGCTCGCGAAATTAAATTTGCTGCTTATATCTCAGTTCTAACCTATAGCGTGGTCATACCTGTGAGCACATCACCTTCGAAGAACCCCAAGAAGCGCCTCTTAGTGCGCGACATCGCCGCGTGCAAAGGCCAAACCCCCATCGTGTGTGTCACGGCGTATACCACGCCCATGGCCATGCTGATGGATCAGGCAGTGGATGTTTTGTTAGTGGGCGATTCGGTGGGCATGGTGTTATACGGCTTTGATTCAACACTGCCCGTTACTCTTGAGATGATGATTCAGCATGGCGCTGCTGTGGTCCGTGGGTCTCAGCACGCCTGTGTGATCGTCGATATGCCGTTTGGCACCTATCAGTCTTCGCCCGCCGATGCCTTCAGGGCCTGCGCGCGCGTGATGGCCGAGACCGGCTGTGCTGGCATCAAGCTTGAAGGCGGCGTGGCAATGGCTGAGACCATTTCATTTCTAACCGCACGCGGAATTCCTGTGATGGGTCATGTCGGATTGACGCCACAAGCTTTTAATCAGCTTGGTGGTTATCGTACACGAGGTAAATTGGCAGCAGAGGCGACGGCCATTATGGACGACGCAAAAGCAGTTGCCAAAGCCGGGGCATTTTCGATTGTGATTGAAGGCACAGTTGAGTCTCTCGCCCGCGAGATCACACAGGAAATCGCAATTCCCACCATCGGCATCGGTGCTTCAGTGGCTTGCGATGGCCAGGTTCTTGTCACGGAAGACATGCTTGGCTTGTTTAGTACGTTTACTCCAAAATTCGTGAAGCGTTATGCTGATCTGGGCAAACAGATCACGACTGCTATTGAAACTTATGCGGCTGATGTGCGTGCGCGGCGTTTTCCAGGGCCTGAGCACGTCAGCGGCACTAAACCAAAACAATAATTATTTCTCATGACGCTTCCTGAAAAAGACTCTCTGGTCACCGTGCGTGATGTGGACAGTATGCGCCAGCGCATTCGTTCGTGGAAAAAAGCCGGGCTATCCGTAGCCTTAGTGCCGACCATGGGCGCGCTTCATCGTGGCCATATTGTATTGATGGAACGTGCCCATGCCATGGCCGAGCGCGTGATCGCGACGATCTTTGTCAACCCAACCCAATTTGGTCCCACTGAAGACCTGAGCGCCTATCCCAGACGCGAGGCCCAGGATTTTGAGATGCTCGAAAAAGCTGGCGTACATATGCTCTATGCGCCCACTGCTGCGGTGATGTATCCAAAAGACTTTTCGACCTCGGTGCATGTTTCTGGGCTAACCGATGTTCTGTGCGGACCGCTTCGCCCGGGTCACTTCGATGGCGTTGCAACTGTTGTCACAAAACTGTTGCTTCAGGCACAGCCTGATATCGCGTTGTTTGGCGAGAAGGACTTTCAGCAGTTAGCTGTGATCAGAAGACTTACGACTGATTTGAACATACCGGTTGATATCATTGGTGTGCCCACCGTGCGCGAATCAGATGGCTTGGCGATGTCATCACGTAACGCGTATCTGACGACTGAAGAACGCGCCCAAGCGCCTGCGCTATACCGTGCAATTTCAGAAGCGGCTCAGCACATCGCCAACGGCATTAACCCGGCGCGTGCGACTGAAGATGCCAAAGCTAAAATATTGAGTGCCGGATTTCGCAGCATTGATTATGTCGACGCGCGCCATGCCGAGACCTTGGCACTGTTAAGGCCGGGTGAAAAACCAGCACGCGTTTTTGCTGCAGCCTATTTGGGCCGCGCACGCCTGATTGATAACGTCGAAATACCCTAATTGCTGGGCTTACAAGTGCTGCGCTTACCGAACGTAAACGTGCACTTCCGGCGCTGAGGCTGATGGGTTGCTCATGGAGGCCATGATCACGCGCTCTGAAGGCAGGCCCATGTTGGTCATGGACCGCATCACGCTCTCAGAATTGCGCCGTGCACCGCTCGAATTACCACCCGCTGGTGTGACTGCAACTAAATCAAATACAGCGTCCGGGCGGCGTTCGAGCGCGCGGCTGAGGGCTTGGTAAAGGGCCGGTTCGTAAGCCACGTCAGCCTTATCGAAGCGAATCACCACCAGGGGTTTGCGATCAGCGAAAGAAGCTGCCGCGACCGCGGGGGCTGGTTGGCGTGAAGCGACAACACCGCGCCCACCAGTTGCGTACATGCCGCCAACATTGATTCCTGCAGCTAAGTCCACCAACCCGTTGCGTTCATTAATAACGAACTGCTGCTGACGTGCGATGTCGGTGTTCAAGCTTTGCAGTAAGCGTTCGATAACAATGTTGGATTGTCCCAACTCGTCTTCAATGATCCGCAGCTGGCGATGGTCTTCATCGACAGCGCCAGATAATGTAAAGGCGCTGCGCACGTTATCGAGTAAATATCCAATCCCGCCAGCATCGGCGGCAACTTGCGCTGAGAGTTGGTTCATGTTGGCCAAGTCGGTGTCACTGGCGGTGAGGCGCGCTTGGGCTTCTTGCCATTGTGCCAACAGCTCGGGGTTACCTGGCGTGGTGCCAATTTGCAGGCGTGAACGGATCGCGCCGACAGCAGCGTTATAGGCGTTGGCATTGGCAATGGTTTGGGCGCGCACACCGCCAAATTGTTGGCTGTGGGTATTGGCGCTGCCTTTCACTTGTTCGAATTCGCCGCGGAACTGTACAACCCGTTGGCCGACTGCAGTACCGCCGCGAAAATTAGTTGCCGCTGCCGGGGAAGTGGCTGCCGGTGCTGCTGGGGCCATCAAGCTTGCCGTACTGACTTCACCTGAAGGCAGCATCGGTGCAGGTGCTGCCGCACTTGTATCGGGCGTGTCAGAGCCAAAAAATGACGGGAACAAAGCATCGCTTGCAAACGAGCATCCCCCTAATGCCAGGCTCATTGCTGCGGCGACCAAACGGTGCCGATACGTGCTGCGCATTGTAATCACTCGTTCAAACGTCATGAGCCAAATCCTGCCCGTGGCATCCCACGTTTGGTTCAAGGCATTGTGCCAGGACCATATGTTTCGTTATTTCCCCGATCAAACCCCTAAGGGCTTGAGTCAGCTTCGGATTCCGCTTGGGGCGGTAACCGCGAGGCACTTTACTCAAAGCTTTTTGCTTGAACAACAGGCAAGACCAACGATTCGGCACACTTTCGGCATACTTTTGGCAAGGAAATCCATTCTATCTCCCAACAGTTTGGCCCAGTTCAGCTAAATATAGGAAGGGCTTAGCGGCCTACCCCTATGACCACAACCCAGGTTTTGCTTGCAAGGCCGCGGCAATCTGAGTATCCCGGGGCCGCCCTTGGTCAGGGAAAAGGAGCCCGTCGCGGCTCCTGTTCAATTTCCGGGGGTCCCGTCAGCGCGGCGGCAGGCCAACCAGCACTTACATTGGCTTGTCAGCCAGCCGCCCCGCACGGACGCGCCCGTAGCTCAACTGGATAGAGCATCTGACTACGGATCAGAAGGTTAGGAGTTCGAATCTCTTCGGGCGCGCCATTGTTTCAAGAACTTAAGCGAATATCGGGTTTTCAGCACGGCCTCCAAGTGACC
>JANLSL010000432.1:0-2898 GCA_031362385.1 Alphaproteobacteria bacterium
AAAACACTGGACGAGGTTGCTTTACATTTAGCTGAGCTTGATGGCGTCATGATCGGCCGGGCGGCCTATGACAGCCCCTACTCCGTGTTAGCTGATGCAGATCGGCTGATTTTTAATGACCCCCACGACATACCCAGCCAAACCGAAATTGCCCTGGCGTATCTGGAGTACGCTGAAGGTGAAGTCGCCAAGGGTGCGCGCCTGCACCAGATCACCCGCCATGCGATGGGGCTGTTTACGGGGCAGCCCGGGGCGCGGGCGTGGCGGCGCGCACTTTCAGAAGTGAACACCGATAAATCAGTGGGCCATCGCGATGCCCTTGCCAATTTGCGGGCACTGATCACCCGCGATGCTGCGGAACAATTAGCGGCCTAAACTACTCAAACCGATGCGGCACAAAACGGCTGGTGTTTTGGGTAATCACTGAGGTGTCCTCGCGGATGCCAATGCCCCGGCTTTCATTTCCAATCACCCAACTGCCGATCACCGCATGATGTGTGGCACCACCCTGCCCTGGCGCCGTTGCCAAAGGGGCCGCTGCTTGAAACACATAGCCCTCGCGCCCATAGGGCCCCGGCACTTCCAAATGCGGCGCACCCGCAATGGCCCCGCCCGCCCCCAAGGTTGCCAAAGAAATGTTAGCCCCTTCACGGCCCAGCTTGGGCTTGGCAAAAACTTTGGTGCCTGCATTGAATTTTGAAGGCTCGAAGTAGGCCGGCACCAAGAACGGATGATCGGGAAACATTTTCCACAAAATCGGAAGAATGCCTTTGCTCGACATCACCAACTTCCAGGCCGGTTCAATGATGCGCACAGAATTATTCATCACCGCCTGCGCCAGGTGATCGCCAAACGGGTCCGACAGCGCCCAATCCCAGGGCAGAAGTTTGTACAGCAACTCGATGGGCTCATTTTGCACGTCAACAAACATCCCATCGCTTGCGTCAGCCCCTTCTGGCGTTGACCAGCCAATGTCGGCGGCAGCAATCATTTTGGTCGCAAATCCCGCTTCGATGGCGGCATCTTGCATATACCGCAGTGTCCCCTCGTCTTCGGGGTGGGGTGCCAAGCTGGTAAAGTGTGCGCGCGGCGCACCGGCACATTCATTCTTCAGACGGGCCCACTCAGCCACCAACGCTTCGTGGATCGAATTGAATTGATCGCCGTTGGGGTTGGTGTCTTGCAACCAATGCCATTGCACCACGGCGGCTTCAAACAATGACGTCGGCGTGTCGGCGTTATATTCTAACAGCTTGGGCGTTTCGGTGCCCGTGGTCAGGCCCGCAAAAGCCAGATCAAACCGCCCATACACCGCGCGCTCAGTTGTTGTGCTGCGCTGCCACGAGGTTGAAACCACATCAGCAACCGCAGGCGGAAAACCGATCTCGGCATACAAACCCTCGGTCACAACATGCTCGACAGCTTTCAAACACATGCCGTGCAATGTGATGGTGGCTTCTTCGAGCAGGTCGACTTCGGCGGATGTCAGGACCCAGCAGGCTGATTCATCCCAATAGGTTTGCGCAGCACCCGCATCATCGGCTGGTGAGTGCCAATCAAACCCGATCTCTTCGACTTTGGCCTGCCAGTTGGCGCGGGGTTCAAGGCTCTGGCGATGCACCTTATGACCCGCCGCTCATGCGCGAACCCGTTGCCCCGAAGCCGCCTCGCGCCACGGTGCGTGGCCCTGCCAGATCACCGCTGGGCGAGAGGCGTGTGCGCACCGTTGTGGCACCCGTAGAACTGAGTGATTGGCCAGGGGCCAACTTTGAAACTTGGCGGTCGGCTGAATATAAAAACCCGTTTCTGTCGGCATATACCGGACGCGCAGGCGCTGACGCCCCAGGTGGTGCAGATACGGGTTGTTGCATCCCGGGTTGCCCAAAGCCCATCCCTGGCGACATCGCCCGGCCCATCATGTAGCCCATCAAGATCGGCATGAATGATCCAGACCCACCGCTGGCAGTTTGTGGTTGAGCTGATGGTGCGGCCGCAACGGGTGCGGCGGGCTCACACGCTTCAAAGCCCGCATCTTTGCATTCTTGAGCACTGGCAAACTTTGGCGCTGTTTGCTGATGTTGGGTTTGAGCTTGGACCATGCCGTCTTGGCATTCGCGCAGCGGAAAGTCTTTCGCACAGGCATCGATTGATTGATAAATGCTGACATCGGCTTCTTTGGACGTGTCTTGCTCGCACCCCATCAGCGACACCGCTGCCGCACCCATCAGCAATGTGGTTACATAGCGCGAACGGCGCGCGGGCCTGGTCATGGTTGGCCTGATCATGTTTGGTCCTGTGTGGTTGTGTTTCATGAGCTCATGGCCCCTGCGTTCAAAATACCCATCGCGACTGACAACCCCCCGAGCAAAATGCCGTAGCTGAGTTTGCCCTCGGTAATGCCAGACCGCAGGCCCGGCAGCATGATCATCACGATACCAAGGACGATCAATTGCCCGGCCAAGCCAATAGCACCCCACACCGCCAATTCGGTCAGATTGAACGTGCCCAAGGCCGTGCTGTGCAAAACCAGCGCCATGCCAATCGCAGTGCCGGTAAAACTCACCGCCGCGGCAGGGTTGCCTTGGCGGATCAGGGTGATTTCTGCAAATGGCGTGATGAGAATGTAAACGCCCAAGGCCCCCGCCAGCAGGGCCAGCGACGTGATCAAAAACAGGGCATAGTCAGGCAGCGCTTCAAACATAAATATGATCCTCAATGTCAAAAAATATAGGTCTTGCGATTATGGCACGGTTGATCGACTGGGCTGGCATATTCTCGCCCCTTTCTATGTGTTAACGCGAGTATGACATTTCAAGTGAAATATTAATAAGTGTGCTAAAGTTAAGCGAAATACTTGCAGCCTAAGCGTTTGCCGCTTAAGCATATTTTCGGCAAAAA
>JANLSL010000444.1:0-4681 GCA_031362385.1 Alphaproteobacteria bacterium
GCTCGGCGAGATCATTCCAGACTTCTTGATCAACAATTTTGCCACCCATAATGTCAAAGCGGTCAAGGAAGCGCACATTAGTTATGGGCGATCCATCGAGTGCTTCACCGTTCAGGGTGCCAAGCGCATACACTGTGGTCACGGCACTGCGTTCAGTTTCATCAAAGTGCTGATAGGTTTTGCGAACAAATTTATAGCGGCCCTTCGACCACGCCACAACTTCCTCCAAGCTTTTGAACTTATGATTGCCGGGAAACGTCATGAGGGTTCCTGGGGCGAGAAAAGTAGACGCCTTGGCAAGGTCGCGCTGTTCGAGCGCGGTCAAAAACGACACCACAAGGTCTTTCCCCGACACGCGGCCCTACTCCGCTGCCTGCGGCTTGGCCGCTGCTTTGACTTCAGGCGCTATCGTGATGGTGCCAACCGTATTGTCCACAACGCACGGCGCATCGAAGTACTCAACGCGCAGATCTGAGCCATAGGTATCGGTCATGAACTTTTCCCATTCAGGCGTAAAGTGCGCTTTGGCTTGCACCAAGGTTTCGAACTCATAGGCCCCACCAGCGCGCTTGCCCGGTTCGCCGATGTAATACTTGCGCAATAGGCCTGGGATTTTTTGATAGTTTAGTGCGGTGCGCTCATACAGCTCAAGCCGTGCCGCAGCAGGCATAGCCTCTTTAAGGTACGGTATGAATGTGACGAGCGCAAAAATCATGGCTGCCTCTGAACTATAAAATTCCGTCGCGCTTCATCCGTTCAATCGTCGCCTGCTGGCGGCGCACAAAAAATGCGCGATCAGGAACTGTAACCGCACCATTCTCGACAAAAGTATTCGGCGCACTAAACGTGCGGCCTGCGTAACTTGCGGCATAGAGCTCCAACGGTTGACGCGAGAGCAAGTTGACCATGCCGGGGTTGGAGCGGTATTTGCGCAAGCTATCCATGTCGACAATGGCGTTGGCGCAAAATGTTTCACCCGGATAGGCCTCGCCCAACACATTACCTTTATAATCAACCACTTTGGACATACCCCCCGTCGACTCAGGCGGTAATGGCGTACCGATAATGCGCGCGGTATTGGCTGACACCACAAAGCACATATTTTCAATGGCCCGTGCGCGCCGACCGATTTCTTTGGGCGTTAAGCCTGGCGCGCCGACTTCCGAGGTTGAGTGACACAGAATCTCGGCCCCGCGCAAGGCCATGGCGCGTGCAATCTCGGGGTAGAGGATTTCTTCCGAAGCGACACAGGCGAGGTTTCCGATTTCTGTGCGCGCCACAGGAAACACACCATCAAGGCCATAGGCATCGAGATATTTATCCCACACATCAAATGGCGTGGGTGCGAACAGTGAGATGAGTCGACGATACCGCAGCACAACATTGCCGTTGGGCCCGATAATAAAGCAGCATTGAAAATAGAGATCGGGGAACTTGGGGTCATTCTCGTACACGTTGCCCGAGATGTAGGATTTCGTGGCTTGGGCAATGGCCCCCAGGGCCTCATACTCTTTGCCGTCAATATCAAGGCAGCCAATCTCTTTCCATTTTGGGATGGGTTCACCCATCGGGAAGCTGGAAAGGAAATACTCGGGCAGCACGACAAGCTTGGTATCAGTGCCGTTAAAGCCTTTGGTGAAATTAATGGCACTGGTGATGTTACCCTTGAGCTTGGTAATGGTTGCCAGCATCTGGGCATGGGCGTCTTCCTTGCTTTTGCCATTCACAGCCACGCAGTCGACCTGCAATGCCAAGGCAGAATAAGTTGTAATTGGCGTTGCTGGTGCAGCCGCCGGTGCGTTAGCCATTAATGACGCTCCTTAAACTCCGCACCTAGGAGGTGCGCAAAACAGGCTTTGGGTGTAACAATACAATGGCTCAGCAGCAATGGTTTAGGTAAACGACGCCATGGAAAAACGCGTAAAGCGCAATGTCGGTTTTGGGCGGAGCGATGAGGACTTAACCCGCCCGCAAAGTAAACTTCGCACAGCCTCGACAATCCTGGCTTTTTTTATTGCCCTTGGGGCTGGGCTTCAACTGATGATGAAGCCCGATGATACTATAGTTGGTGCGGCGCGCGTGACGGAGTGCGACCGGCTGGCCGCACACCCATCAGATACCCAAAAAATCGCCCCTGGCGTACCCCAGCCCGAGGTCAACATCCCTGTTGCCCGCAAAGCCTGCCAAGAGGCCTTGAAGCAGGACCCCAGCAATGGCCGCCTGCTTTACCAATATGGTCGGACATATTTTTACAACAAGGAATACGAACGCGGTATCGAGATATTCCATCAGTCTGACGCCGCCGGATATGCCCAAGGCCAGTTTGTGCTGGGCCTTATTCTGGTGCAAGGCAATGGGACCGAGCCTGACACCTGCGCCGGTGGCGCGCTGTGGGTGAAGGCGGCCCGCCAACGCCACCTCTACTCTAAAATATTTTTAGCCAACAATTGGCTCGACGGCATGTTTGCTGACTGTAACCTCAGCATCACCGAGCAAGAACTCGATGGCATGGTTTCGGCGGCTGAAGAACTGGCCGACACCACTACGCAACATGAAGATGTCGCCATGCTGCGGAAGAACTGGGAAAGCCGAAAGCGCTAAGGCGCTTATTCAATAGCCCTGAAAAACAAAATCCAGTGCGTTGACGATATCGTAGTGACGATCAGCGCACGACATGACATACGCGCCCAACATGGCCACCGGCACACCGCCCAGTTCAGGGATAATGGCAGCGTAGGTTTGACCTTCGATTTCAAATGTAAGGTGTAGCCGGGGGGCCGAGGGAAGCGATGTGCTTGCTTTGATCAGGGGCACAACAATGCGCGTTCTCAGAAGGCCGCTGAGCTGTTCGGCTTGGACATCAAGAAAGTACGCCACGCGCGGGTGACGCTTTGCCGAATGATAAACATCAAAGCGGGCCATGATGAGTTAAAAGTAATGGGTTAAAAGGTACGAAAGCCATCAAGCAAAGCGCCTTCTTTATCGACACGGCGATTGTGCGCGGCGATTGCTTTTGCGTTGTCGGTTTTCCAACGCTCGAACGTGCTGGCCCGCACTGCCTCAAGCAGCGCGGCTTCCGTGATCTCTGATAAATTTAGTTTCAATTTTTTGGCCTCAGTTACGATATCCTCACGGACTGAAACGTTCACCGACTTGCGGCGTGATTTTTCGTTGGCCCTCAGCATATTCATTTGCCGCTCCATATACCTATGCGCATAATATATGCGCATAGGTATATGCGTGCAAGTGCGAATAAACGAACACATGTGCTGGTAAGAAGCCCAAGGATGTGCGCAAAGTTTTGGACATACTTATGGAAGCATCGAAGCAGGCGAAACTAGCTAAAGAGAGTGTCAACCGAACCGGCAGCGGGCAAGATGGAGGTATTCGATGGGTGACGTAGTTTTAGTGCTCGATAGGTTTTGGAATTGGCTTGAAACTCCATACGGCGCAATATTCGCGAGCTTGATGATTGCTGTGATCGTTTCCGGACTCTTTTATTGGAAACAGGAAAAAGATAGCGATAAGTCAGCGCAGGAGATACTCAGGCAACAAACTAAACATTTTAAGCGCCAAGAAAATGTATCTGATATTCAGATAGGTATTGCGATGAACCCGAATGTTCCTAAAGCAGTGAAGTACGACGCAGACGGCAATCCGATTGGCTTGATTGTTAACATTAGCGCAAACTTGCGTGGTAGCGGGAATCTTTCAGGCGATCTAAAGTCCGAATAGTCTATTACCTTACTTTTCTGTACTGCCCTTTTTCGCCTTGAACAAAATGCCTTGTATTGGCGCTGGACACCGGCTCGGGGTCCGGGGTAACACACCGAGAGTGGTACGCTCTTAGGCTTTATACCGCCTCGGTATGTGCCTGCTACGCTGTGGTCGGTATCGCCAGTATTTTTTATTTAACTGGGGCGTGGCGCATCTGCACAGCCCACTATGCCCTTCGCTTAGCGCCCACCACACACACCATAATCAGGCACGAGGTCGGGCTGCGATTTTCCCAGGCATGCATGTTACCGGTCTGCACAACGACGTCGCCGGGGTTGAGTATTTGCTCGCCGGTTTCCAGACCTAACGTGAGTTGGCCTTTGATGACGGCGATGTAGTCAACGGTATCACCTTTGTGCAGCGGGATTTTGGTGCCTTGCGGCAACTCAGCGGTATAAAAGCGCGTGCCGCTAAAGTCGGGTGGCATCCGTCCCAGACCTGGAACAGTGGTATCAGATTGAGCTGGTACGGTCGTCGGCACCACATCGGTTTGCCACAGGCGCACCATGCGGCAGCCATTGAGGATCAGCACATCGTTGGGTTCGCCGTCGGCCATGACATAGGATTTACCGTCCTTGTTCACCGAGGTCAGAACACGGCGCACTTTTTCAGTGAATGGCTTTTGTAAGTCGGTCATGTGTGTTTCTCCAGGTGTGTATCCCTCGGGGCCTACACCTCAGATTAGGTTAGGACTCACGTCGCCACAATCGCACACCATAGTAGGCCGCCAAAACGCCGATAAATTGATAAATGGGGAAAATCGCGAAGACCAAGCCGATTTCAGCTTCGGTCTGCGGCCTGAAGACTAGCGCGTCGGCATACACCCCAAGGACTGGCACGCCGACAATAAGTTGTACCGCAACGAACACCCAGGCGGCACTGCCTTGTGTATCGTGGGCAAAAC
>JANLSL010000482.1:0-5864 GCA_031362385.1 Alphaproteobacteria bacterium
AACCCACGGCGGGCAAGCCCCGAAGTTTGAGCAAGGCCCCTGGCCACTGATGCTGTTTTTAGGTGCGGTGTTGTCTTTCGCCGTACTCGCCGTCGGTGCGCTCAATACCGGTGGCAAGCCTGGCGATATTTACATCCCGCCCCATGTCGAGAACGGAAAAATTGTTCCTGGTCGTACGCAGCCTAAGCCATGACAGCGCTGGAACACCATGCGGCCGCCTGGCTCCAAGACCCAGGGCTGCAACATGTCTTGAAAAGTCTTGGCGCTCCGGCTGTCGACGTGCGCTGTGTCGGCGGTTGTGTGCGCGACTCGTTAGCAGGCAAACCGCGTGGTGATATCGATTTGGCAACCCCTGATGTTCCAGATGTTGTGACTCAGCGTCTCAATGACGCGGGCATCAAAGCGATTCCCACCGGCCTCGCGCACGGCACGATTACAGCGGTTTTGAATGGCCACTCGTTTGAGATCACCACGTTACGCCGCGACACTGCGTGCGATGGCCGTCATGCCGTGGTGGAGTTCACGCAAAGTTGGCGCGAAGACGCGGGCCGGCGTGACTTCACCATCAACGCGATGTCGCTGAAACCGACCGGCGAATTATTTGATTATTTCGGCGGTGGTGATGATCTGCGGGCCGGAAAAATAAAATTTGTTGGCGCAGCGGCTGATCGCATCAAAGAAGATTATTTGCGGATTCTGAGGTTGTTTCGGTTTCACGCACACTTCGGGCAAGCCGCCATTGATGCGGCCACTTTAAATGCGTGCGCTGAATTAAAGCAGGGGCTGGCCGGGTTGTCGCCCGAGCGCGTGGCGCAGGAGATGAGAAAGTTGCTGTTAGCCCCTCAACCGCTCGCGAGCCTCAACGCTATGCAGGCTTGTGGTGTGCTGACTGTCGTGTTGCCTGAAGCGACGCAACTGCCTGTGCTCAGCGACCTTATAGCGCTTGAAGACAAATTGCCGCTGGCGCGCGATTGGCGCCGACGCTTGGCGGCTTTGCTGGGCATGTCCGATGCGCGTGCGTTGGCCACACGACTGCGCCTTTCTCATCACGACGCAGATTTTTTGCAAGCTCTGCTGGCCCCTCAGCCCGCGCTCGCAACGACAATGGCCCTATCTGCACTCGACTTGGCTTTATATCGCCAGGGTCGCGAGATTGTTTTGAATCGTTGTCTGATTGCCGCAGCGCGCGCGCCCTCTGCACAGTGGCGGGCCATCATTACCCGTGCCGCCGCGTGGACTGAACGCCCCATGCCACTGAACGGGAATGATCTGATTGCTGCGGGTCACCCGCCTGGGCCAGCCATGGGGGTGGCCTTACGGGCCGCAGAAGAGCTGTGGATCAGCAGCGGTTTTGCGGCATCGCGCAGCGAATTATTAAGTCGAGCGCTCAAATCTTGAAAAAACAAACGGCCCCGGAGGGGGAGCCGGGGCCGTTCTAACTTTAACGGAGGTGGTTCAAGAGGGGGCTTGAACCGGGGGGATCCCTCCAAACTGCAAGCCGTGTTCAGGACGGGAACTTGCTGTTCATGGTCAAAATATAAGCCCCCAAAGCTTACAGCAGGATGTTCGGGGCATGAAAATTCTGTCACGCCCGTCCCATCAGACTTAAGCTAAAGCGCGGTTTTCCCAGAGAATATGCCCACTTGGCGCAGGGCCTCGGCCAATGCGATGGCCCCGGCAACGGCCACATTTAATGACCGATGCTCCTTGGCAATGGGGATGCGAATGGCATGGTCGGCAGCCTCGTGAACCGCAGGCGGCACACCGTGACTTTCCCGGCCCAGCAGAATGGTGTCGGTCACGCTGAAGGCAAAGTCGGCGTGGCTCACCTCAGCCGCCGTGGTCATCAAAACCAGCCGGTGGGGGGCTTGTCGAAAAGCTGCGATATAGTCGGACCAGGACAGGTGCTTGATGAGCTCGCACGATTCGCCATAGTCCATGGCGGTGCGCCGCAGCCGCTTTTCATCAAACGGGAATCCGCAGGGCTCGATCACGTCCACCGGCACCCGAAAACAGGCCGCAATCCGCATAATGGCCCCCATGTTTTGGGGGATATCAGGTTGGTACAGGGCAAGGCGCATGGAGTTAAAAACCAGGAATTTCTGCGAACTGTTCTCGATTAGCCAAGCCCTTGAAATAATAGAAAAACAAGCCCCCCGCGAGGCCTTTTCAAGGCTTAGGAATTATTCTATACCCCGAGCGCACTGGAGTTCCTTAAAGTTCCTTGCGTTCTGCGGCAATCGCGAACGTCGGGTGGGGCGGAATTCCTAGACCATTTGAGACTGCGTATATTGCTTCACCAGCAATAAACGACACGTCGCAAGACGAGAACAAGGGGATCTTTTTCATGGCCAATATGGCACCGGCCCACGCACCAGTATCACCGGGCTCAGACGGTGAAACCCGTCGTGATTTTTTGCTTCATACAACGGTTGCCTTTGGTGCTGTCGGAGCGGCGATGGCGGTGTGGCCCCTGATTCACAGTATGAACCCATCTGCTGATACTTTGGCGCTCTCGAGCACCGAATTCAGTTTGGCGAACCTGCAAGAAGGCCAAGCTATTGTTGTGGTTTGGCGCGGTAAGCCAGTTTTTGTGCGTTATCGCACCGCGGCTGAAATTGAATCAGCGCGTCAAGTTGAAATCAAAGACCTGCGCGATCCTGCCGCAGACCAAGACCGCGTTAAAAAAGACAAAGATCAATATCTCATCCTGGTTGGCATCTGCACGCACTTGGGCTGCATCCCGTTGGGCAATAAGCCCATGGACCCGCACGGTGATTTCGGCGGCTGGTTCTGCCCGTGCCACGGCTCGCACTACGATACATCAGGACGCATCCGCCTGGGGCCTGCGCCCAATAACCTTGCGGTTCCACCCTATCAGTTCCTCGACGATACAACCGTGCGCATCGGTTAGGAGAACGTCACCATGAGCATGGAAAAAAGCACGGGTCGTCGTGCATTCGAATGGTTTGAAGCCCGCCTGCCGATTGTCTCGTTCATCGATAACGCGGTCGGCTCGAAGTACCCTGCGCCCAAGAACCTGAATTATTTTTGGAACTTTGGCTCACTGGCTGGCTTCATGCTGGTGACGATGATCCTGACCGGCATTTTCTTGGCGATGAACTATGTCGCTCACAAAGACATGGCGTTTGACAGTGTTGAACGCATTATGCGCGATGTGAACTTCGGCTGGCTGATCCGCTATATGCACGCCAACGGTGCCAGCTTCTTTTTCATCGTGGTCTACGTCCATATTTTCCGTGGTCTTTATTACGGGTCGTACAAAGCTCCACGCGAAGTGCTGTGGTGGATGGGCTTGTTGATCTTCCTGGCTATGATGGCCACTGCGTTTATGGGTTACGTGCTGCCCTGGGGCCAAATGAGCTTCTGGGGTGCCACCGTGATTACCAATCTGTTCTCGGCCATTCCCCTGGTCGGCGATTCTATTGTGACTTTATTGTGGGGTGGGTTCTCGGTTGATAACCCGACGTTGAACCGGTTTTTCTCGCTGCACTATCTTTTGCCGTTTGTGATTGTTGGCTTGGTGTTTTTGCATATTTGGGCTTTGCATCTGCCAGGCTCAAACAATCCGACCGGCATTGAAGCAGCGCCCGCCGATAAAATTCCATTCCATCCGTATTACACGGTTAAAGACGCTTTTGGTTTGGGCGTGTTCTTGCTGTTTTACTTCGCAGCAGTTTTCTTTGCGCCGAACATGCTGGGCGATCCGCTCAATTATGTGGCGGCCAATCCGCTCGTGACCCCGGAGCACATCGTCCCTGAATGGTACTATCTGCCGTTCTACGCCATCTTGCGTGCCATCCCCGATAAACTGTTGGGTGTTGTCGCCATGTTTGGTGCCATCTTGATTTTGTTTGTCGTGCCCTGGCTTGATACATCCCGGGTGCGCTCGGCCAACTTCCGCCCCGTATACCGGATCCTGTTTTGGCTGTTCATCATCAACGGTCTCATTTTGGGGTGGTGCGGTTCGCAATTGCCCGAGGGCTTGCCGCTGATCTTGGGCCGCGTCACCACCTTCTATTATTTCTTCTTCTTCTTGGTCCTGATGCCGGTCGTGGGCTGGATGGAAACACCCAAACCCTTACCAGCTTCAATCGGAACGCCTGTTTTAAAGGCGGCGGAGTAAAGCCATGAAAAAAATCATTCTGGCCGCGACGGCAGCCCTCGCGATTGCTCAGGCCCCAGCTGCATTTGCCGCTGAGTCAGGCCACCCGTTGATGGAACAAAAGTGGACGTTTGATGGCGCGCTTGGGAAGTTTGATCGGTTACAGCTTCAACGCGGATTGCAGATTTATCGTGAAGTCTGTGCGTCGTGCCATTCTCTCAAGTACATTGCTTTCCGCCATCTCGAAGCTTTGGGTTACAACGAAGAGCAATTAAAGGCTCTGGCGTTGGAATACGAATACCCCGACATCGACGATGAAGGCAGCGATATCACGCGGAAGGGAACGCCGGCTGATCATTTCCCCAATCCGTATCCCAACGAAAAGTTTGCGCGCGCTTCAAACAACGGGCAGTTGCCGCCTGATTTGTCGCTAATGACCAAGGCGCGCGAAGGCGGCCCTAACTATCTGTACTCGTTGTTGTTGGGCTATGAAGATGCGCCTGCGGGCGTCACGGTCGGCGACGGCATGCACTACAACAAGTATTTCTCAGGCGGCCAGATCGGCATGGCCAAGCAAATCAATGAAGATGCTGTGACTTTTGCCGACGGTACCAAAGCCACCGAACCGCAAATGGCGCAAGATATTACTGCATTCCTGACCTGGACGGCCGAACCGAAGATGGAAATTCGCCGCTCCACTGGGTTTCGCGTGATGATCTATATGTTCATCTTTACGCTGCTCGCATATTTCCTGAAGCGCCGTATTTGGGCGCGCCTCGAGAAGTAAGTCGCCGCGCATTATGCCGCATTTACAAAACCACTGGTCGCAAGCCGGTGGTTTTGTATTTGGGCTGGCCGTCAACATTGCTGTGGCGCTTGCTGCGCCCGTTTGCCCCAGCCATGACCAACCCGCCGGGCTTCAACGCATCCGCGACGTCATGGCGACGGGCCGCTTTGTTGGCTATCCGCCCACCTCGTTGCAGGTTTTCAACGGCCAATCCACCCAAGCTGATGACGCCAGCATGCTGGAAGATTTGAAAGTGCTGCGGGCGCGCTTTGATGGCCTGATCACATACTCTGTCCTGAATGGGGCCGAGCGTATCCCTGATCTTGCGGCCAAATTGGGTTACCGCGCCGTCATCATGGGAATATATGACATTACCAATGTTGCCGAGCGCGCCAATGTTGTGGCTGCCGCCAAGCGCCAGCCTGATCTCGTGGCAGGGGTCTCGGTGGGTAACGAAGTGGTCTACGGCCAACGCGGCTCGTTCGGCGATCTTGTGATCGCGATGGATCGCCTTCGCCTTGCCGCTCCGCAACTCGCCATCGCAACAACCGAGCCATTTCATGTGCTGGTTCAAGCCAACGCTGCGCCTGTTTTGCGCGCCAGTGATGTGATGCTCGCCATCGTTCACCCGGTGTTCGAGCCGTGGTTCAAAACTGCCCCCGATGTTAACGCGGCTGAATTTGTCACCAACGTCGCGACCGACTTAGCCAAGGTGTATTGCGGGCCGATTGTGGTGAAGGAAACCGGCGTGCCGACCGCGCCGCTGGCCAAGGGCTTCTCGGCGCAACGCCAAGCCGCGTTTTACCGCGCGCTGCATAAGCAGTTTGTCCCGAATGATCGGCGCGCGTTTGCGTACTTCTCAGCTTTCGATGCACCGTGGCGTGTGTATGATGCGCATCCAGTTCCCGGTGATTACCCCGAGGAGGCGCACTGGGGCCTGTACGATGAAAA
>JANLSL010000486.1:0-4430 GCA_031362385.1 Alphaproteobacteria bacterium
AGTGCGCCAAATATCAAAAGCCCGATTACCGGCGGCAGCGGAATTATTGAGGGCGGATTCAGTGTTGAGGGCGCGCAGGATTTGGCGCTGCTGCTCCGTGCTGGCGCATTGCCCGCACCTTTGTTGGTGCTTGAAGAACGCACTGTCGGCCCAGGTTTAGGTGAAGACTCAATTCGCGCAGGAGCGTTGGCGAGCTTTGTTGGTGCTGGCCTCGTTATCATTTTTATGATCATGGCGTACTTCACCTTCGGCGTCTTTGCCGTTATCGCGCTGATCGCTAATATCGTTTTATTGTTTGCCGTTCTGACCATCACAGGCTCAGTTCTCACGCTGCCCGGCATTGCCGGCATCGTGCTGGCGCTTGGTATGGCGGTTGATGCCAACGTGTTGATTTATGAACGCATGCGCGAAGAATGGCAGACCGGTCGATCACTGCTCAGTTCATTGACGTCGGGTTTCAATCAAGCGTTTATGACCATTGCTGACTCCAACATTACGGCGTTCATCGCCGGTGTGTTGCTGTTCTGGCTGGGCGCTGGCCCGGTGCGCGGCTTTGCGGTTACGCACATCGTCGGTCTGATCACCTCGATGTTCTCTGCTGTTATGATTACGCGACTGTTGGTGTGGACCTGGTTCCGCTTTGGCAACCGCAAAAATCTTCCGATTTAATGCGCGCAGGTTGACTTCAATTCCATGAAACCATTCATTCAATACCTGCCGAAAGACTTTAGCTACGACTTCATCTCGTTTCGGATGTGGCCGATTGCGTTGTCGTGCGTTCTGACGGTTGTTTCCATCATCTCATTGTCGACCCAGGGCCTGACGTATGGCATCGATTTTGCGGGCGGTATCTTGATGGAAGCGCGCGCCAAGAATGAGTTGAATATTGGCCAACTGCGCGACGAGTTGAATAGCTTAGGCCTTGGCGAAATTGCGATTTCATCATTCGGCGATACCGGCAAAGATGTCACCATTCGTGTCGGCTCTCAGATCGGAGACGAAAAAGCCACCAACAGTGCCGTTACGGTGATCAAAGAAAAGCTCGGCGACGATTTTGAAATTCGTAAGACCGAAGTGGTCGGCCCCAAAGTCGGCGCTGAATTGGTCATCAACGGTGCATTGGCCATTGCGCTGGGTATTATTGGTATCGCGGTTTATGTGTGGTTTCGCTTCGAGTGGCAGTTTGCGTTAGGTGCCTGCTTGTCGATTTGCCATGACGTCATTACGACGATTGGCATGTTTTCACTGTTCAAGCTGCAATTCGACCTCAGCACTGTGGCCGCAGTTCTGACGATTGCTGGGTTTTCAATTAACGATACGGTCGTTGTGTATGACCGTGTGCGCGACACCTTGCGCAAGTATAAGAAGTTGCCGCTGGCCGATATTTTGAACCTGTCGCTGAACAAAGTGCTTTCGCGCACCATCCTGACGACAATTACCGCAACCTTGTCAGTCATTGCCCTGGTGGCCGTGGGTGGGGATGTGCTGCGGACTTTCAGCATTGCCATGCTGTGGGGCATGTTTGTTGGCGTTTATTCAACCATCTATATTGCATTGCCAGTATTGGTGTACTTCGAATTGCGCCGCGATGACCTGAACAACAGCCAAGCACCGGGCGTGACACAGGCCCCAGAGTACGAGCGCTAACTAGATAAAATTAGCGGTTTGGGCGATAATGGCGCATGGAGATGACACGCGCGCCATTACCTCATGCTGCCAACCGCCCTCAGATTCAAAAGTATGGCGCTGGGCGGTTTACCGTTTCAGGTCAGGTCTTTACCGGCGGCGTTCTGGTTCTGCCGACACAAACGCTTGCCTGGCCAGCCGCTGACTTAGCCACACTCAGTGAAGAGGCAATTTCACTTCTCATTTCGCATCAAGCCAACATTGATGTTTGTCTGCTCGGCTGCGGGCCGCGCACGTTGCCGCTGCCCTCAACTTTACGCGCACGTTTCAAAGCAGCAGGTTTGCGGATCGATGTGATGGATACGGGCTCGGCATGCCGGACCTACAACGTGCTGATGTCTGAGGGGCGCGCGGTGGCTGCTGCTTTAATGCCAGTTTAGCCCACAAAAAAACGGGGACCTTCAAGGTCCCCGTTTTGGTTATTGCTTTTGTAGTTTGGCTTACCAAATGATCCCGTTTTGCTGGCCAACCATCGTGAACAGCATCGGCACTGACAAAATCATGTTGGTGCGGCTAAACAGCATGGCGGTACGGCCAGACTTTGCCTTGAGCTCAGGGGTGGTCTCGACAATGCCAAGGGCGCGCTTTTGGTTGGGCCAAATCACGAACCACACATTGAACCACATGATGGCACCCAGCCACATGCCAAGGCCAATGGTACGTGAACCTTCAGCCATTGAGATGGAATCGATCAGGTAGCCGGAAATCATCGCCAGGAATAAACCAGTCAGAATGGTGGCCATCGCCGCCCAGCGAAACCAAAACAGTGCTGCTGGTGCAATGACCTTACTGATGGCGGGTTTTTGCTCGTCAGGGATTTTGGGCATGTTGGGAATTTGCACAAAGTTGAAATACCACAACAGGCCAACCCACATCACGCCACTGAGCACGTGAAGGAAGCGCGTGATCACCAACATTTGGCCGGTGATGTTGCCTTGCGTGGTGACATAAAACACCACCAACGTCAGCACGACCGCCGTAATAAAGGCGTTACGCAAGTTAGGAAGAATAGCGTTAATCATGTTTCCAGCCCCTTTGTTGTCACATTGTGGGGCGCAGATGGCCCCGGCCTCAAGGTGGGGGCATGTTACCTAAAACTGCGTTTGAGGCAACCCACCGCAGCGCTAAACCCAGACTGCATTGCACTTTCAAGGGTGCAGGGCAGGCCAGTGTTGACCCAGTCACCAGCAAGAAAAAGATTTGTAAGGTGCGTGCGAGTTGGGGGGCGGTAGTGGTTGATACCCATCGTGTGGCGCAAGGTTGCGCGGCGTTCCTTGACCACGTGGGCAGGTGGCACCGTCGCAGGGTCTAGGCTGAGGAGTGGCGCAATCTCGCTCCAGGCGCGCGCGGCAATTAGCTCGCTCTCCATCGCCATCAGGCTATCGGCTGCGCTGATGGTGACGGTTGCGATATTATTGTGAATCCATAGCCACTGGCTCAGTCCACCGATCACGCCAACAAAGTCATCTTTTAAGTTGCCTTGAATCTGGAAGTGGAGGTTGACGATCGGTGAAGGGGTTAGGGCCTCAGTGTGTATATCAAGTTGCGCCAGAAGTGGTGACCACGGTGGCACAGCCAAGACGACGCTGTCGGTATCGCTCAGCGTTATCTCTAGTTTGTCGAAAATCAATCGGTCAACGCCACGCTCTGCACTTACAATCTTTCGTACCGGTGACTGGCGATTGATGACCGCACCCTGTGACGTGAGCCACTTTTCGGCGGGCTCAATGTAGGTGTGGCTGAGTGACTTTTCCGGAAGCTTTAGGCCCGCAAACAGCCCGCCAGGCAGCGCCATGCCACGCACGATTGGTGCCAGAAGCGCTGCGTCAGCCTCAGCTATCGGCGTATTAAGTGCGGCTGTGCATAAGGGCTCCCACAGTTTCTCAAGCGCTGAGGTCGAAGCTGAAAGGGCCTGCGCCACGGTTCCTTTTTTATATCCAAGCTGTGCCCCGCGCAGAATATCCCACGCAGTTGTACCTGAGGGGCGGGCAGCAGGGTTCCACAAACACTGCGGTATGCGAAGCTGCCATTTTGCGCTGTCACGTACATCAACAAACGAAAGGCCATTGTGTCCGTATTTTTTTAACCGCTCAGATGCGCCGATGGTGTTGAGATACTTTGCAACAGCGGCGTTGTTGGACAACACGGCATGGGCGCCGTTATCAAGATCACAGCCGAACGCGGTATGATGATAGCTGCGGCAGCGCCCACCCAGATGTGCGGATGCCTCGTAGAGAGCAACCGTCACTCCGCGCTGAACGCAGCCCATGGCTGCGGCAAGTCCTGCAACCCCGCCACCTATAATATGAACGGTCATGATGACTGTGGGTATCCAAACCACGCGACGCGAACCGCCGCCATCATCGCGCGCCACATTGGCAGCGAAACTTTAGGGGCACCAGGCTGCCAGCCACGCGCGCGCAGACGTTTCCACAATAGGCGATAGACCGACATCATGGCCAACGCGGTGCTGATTTTACGGCTGAGCACGGGCGGGGGAATAAGAGTCTCTGCCAGGTGAAACTTAGCTTCAGCCATCAATGCCAATGCTAACCATGCATTGCCAAAACGCTTGTCAGCCAGAACAATTGAGGGGTCTTGGGCGTGAATGCCAGCAGCGTCGAGTGCTTCACGCGGTATGTAGAGCCTTCCTTGCGCTGCGTCTTCTTCAACGTCGCGCAGAATGTTTGTGTATTGCACTGCTTCGCCCAAAACGTGACTGAAGTAGGTGGCTTGCTCGCCAC
>JANLSL010000036.1:0-3355 GCA_031362385.1 Alphaproteobacteria bacterium
GCGATCCCCGAAGGCGTATGCAGGCGCGGATCAAACCCCAACTTCATACCGGGCTTTAAATGTTCGGCCAGCCACGCCTGCACAGGTTCGTCGATCAAGTGGCGATACGCATAGAGCATGCCATCAACCTGATCACGGACCTGCAAGGTATAACGCCCGTCAATGAAGACAGCGGCAGCTTCTTTCATCACAACTGCCATGCCCGCCGACCCACTAAAACCGGTCAACCATTGGAGACGTTCAGCATAGGGGGCCACGTACTCGCCTTGGTGCTCGTCAGAGCGCGGAATGAGATATGCATCCACCCCAGCGGTCGTCATGGCCACGCGCAATGCTGCCAACCGTTGGGCTTGGGCAGCGAATTTCATTTGAGACGAGCTATGGTTCATAGCAGGAAGCTAATCATTCTGGATCAGGGTTTCAACGGGCCAACACCAGCGTTGACCAACCGTTCAGCACAATCCGCTTGTGAAGGCGCAAACCCTGCATCCGGTAAGCCGCCAGAACCATCGCTTCTTGCCGCTGCAAAAGGCCCGCCAAAACTAGGCGTCCGCCGGGGACAAGGTTTGCGGCAATACCGCGGGCCATTTTACACAAGGGCCGCGCTAAAATATTTGCGGTGATCAATGCAAACGGCCCACGGCCGCGAAAGGCATCGGCTTGCAATCCATCAGCCACAGCAACCCGAACCCAGCGCTGCTCATGGTTACGCCGGACGTTCAGTGCTGCCACGCGCACTGCCTCAGGGTCGATATCGGTGGCCAACACAGCACGACGCCAGGCTTTAGTCATCGCCAGGGCTAAAATGCCCGAGCCACAGCCAAGGTCCAGAAAATCACCACGGCGTTTGCCGTGCTTGAGCAACGCCGACAGCGCTAACATGCAGCCATAGGTGCTTTCATGCTCGCCAGAGCCAAACGCCGTCGCCGCGTTCAATCGTAAAGGGATCAGGCTTGGTGGGGGTGGTGCCGCGATATGATCGCCGTAAATGTAGAACCGCCCAGCATGAATGGGCGTAAAGCTGGCGTAGCTTTCTTTCAGCCAGTCACGCGCGGGCACAAACTCCACACGAAAAACCGGTTCGGCAAAGGCGTGCGCGCGGGCTGTGAGTGCTAATCGCGCTGAAATCTCGCCAACTTCAGGCTGATGGGTGAATAACCCTTCCACGCCCCAGATGGGTTCAGGGCGCGCGTGCTCCTCAACCTCATATGAACTGACCGCAATCGCCAGATCAGCCAGGGCGCTCTCAAATATGTCGCACTGTGGATAGGGGCATTCAAGGCGTACGGCCCAAAATGACTGCGGAGAGCTACGGGCGGGTTTCACAGGTAAAGACTAACCAAACCAAGGCTGGGAAGGCCACCTATATGCCCTGACATCGCCCTCAAAGCTAGCCTGTGGCGGGTTGATCCAAAGCAGCACTGCCTACGTAATAAGTTCAATCAAGGCACACGCCTTGTATGGAAAAACCGGGCGAGCCACATCTCCCCCCCCTCGGTTCCCCGGCAATGAGCGGCGGGGGCGCAACCCTCCCCCAGTTAACCCCTGCGCCCTCGTCGTTTTTCCTTTTTCATGCTGGTGCCACAAAACTATCGAGCACTTTTTTGCGACCGGATTTTTCGAACTCAATATCTAGCTTTGCATCATCGATGCCTGTGACTCTGCCGTAGCCGAATTTTTGGTGGAACACCCGGTCACCAACTTTATAGCCGCTCGCATTCTCGCGCTGGCTTGCGCTCCAGGGTGTGTCTTCCAGTTCAGCCTGTTTCTTGTGCTGGCTATCGCGCCACCACGATTGCTTCCAGCCATCATTGCCAGCACTGCCCGTACCATAAGAACTACCGTACAGCCCCGCCTGTGATTGTTTTTCGACGGCTGATGCTGGTAACTCGTCAATAAAGCGTGACGGCAGGCTGGCCTGCCACTGGTTATAAACCCGGCGATTGGCGGCGAAAGACACATACGCGGTTTTACGCGCACGCGTCAGGCCGACGTAAGCAAGGCGGCGTTCCTCTTCAAGCGATTTTTGCCCACCTTCATCAAGCGCACGCCGATGTGGAAAAATTTCCTCTTCCCAGCCGGGCAAGAAGACCGCATCAAACTCCAGCCCCTTAGCGCCGTGCAACGTCATCAACGTGACGCCATCCTCGCCCGTCTTGGCATCATTCTCCATAACCAGACTAACGTGCTCGAGGAACGAGACAATAGTGTCCCATTCTTCTAACCCCGTAACGAACTCACGCAAGTTTTCAAGACGGCCAGGCGCTTCGGGCGATTTATCCTGCTTCCACATTTCCGTGTAACCGGATTCGTCTAAAATCATCGCGGTCAATTCTGAGGGTGACATGGCCTCGTTCAAACTTTGCCAACGGGCGAAATTTGCCGTCAACGTGCGCAGTGTGACGCGCACTTGAGGCCGTAGCTCGTCGGTTTCAACCATCCGGCGCGTAGCTTCAAACAACGGAATCTGCTGGGCACGGGCCAGCACATGTATTTTCTGGACCGTCGAATCGCCAATCCCGCGTTTAGGTTTATTGATGATGCGCTCGAACGCCAAGTCATCGTCGGGCTGTTGAACCAGGCGCAAATAAGCAATCGCATCGCGGATTTCCAAGCGCTCGTAAAATCTTGGGCCACCGACTACACGGTACGGAATGCCCGTCGTAATGAGGCGCTCTTCAAATTCAAGCATTTGAAATCCGGCGCGCACCAAAATGCAAATCTGGCGGAGCGTCTGGCCTTTACGTTGTAACGCTTCGATTTCCTCAACCACCCAGCGCGCTTCCTCAGCGCCGTCCCACACGCCGCGTACTTTAACTGGAGTACCGCGATCAACCTCACCTTCGTGTCCACTGCGAAGCGTTTTGCCCAAGCGATCTTCGTTGTGGCTAATGAGATGAGATGCCGCCTCGAGAATAACTGGCGTCGAGCGGTAATTGCGTTCAAGCCGCACGACAGAAGCGTCTGTGAAATCTTTCTCAAAGCGCAGGATGTTGCCTACCTCTGCTCCACGCCATGAATAAATCGATTGGTCGTCATCCCCCACACAGCACAGATTTCGATACTGCTGGCACAACAACCGCAGCCATAAATATTGCGCCACGTTGGTATCTTGGTATTCATCAACCAGGACATACTTGAATTGCCCTTGGTATTCCGACAAAACCGCTGGGTGTTTGTGGAACAGGTCCAAGCACAACAACAAAAGGTCGCCGAAGTCGACCGCATTTAAAGCTCGCATGCGCGCTTGATAGGCTGCGTACAAAGCCAGCGCACGACCCCCGGCAAATTCACTGCCGCCCTCATGGCCTGCCTTTTCCGGTGTCAGGCCACGGTCTTTCCAGCGCTGGATGAC
>JANLSL010000511.1:0-3833 GCA_031362385.1 Alphaproteobacteria bacterium
CACTTCGATGGGGAGGCAGCCTTCAAAGTAGGGCGTGTTTTTTTCCCATTCTTTGAATTCGGTTTTCTCACCGACTTGCAGGCCAACTACGAAATTTTCGTATTGCTCCTTCGTCATGGGGCAGTTGATGTAATCAGCGCCGCCGCCCGGGACTTCCGCGCCCTTGTCATAACGTGACTGAAACCAGGCGATGTCCATGTTGATGGACTCCCGGTGCACAATCGGCGCGATTGCGTCGAAAAATGCCAGCGCGTCCTCGCCGGTGTGTTCCTTGATGGCCGCACTTAAGCCCGGCGAGGTGAGGGGGCCGGTGGCAATAATCACAGAGTCCCATTCTGCCGGTGGCAAGCCTGGCACTTCGGCGCGCTCAACAGTGATCAGCGGGTGCTTGGTGATTGCCGCTTCAACGGCCTGGGAAAAACCATCCCGGTCGACCGCCAAGGCTGACCCGGCAGGAACACGGTGCGCATCACCGCATGACAGGATCAATGAACCGGCTCTGCGCATTTCCTCGTGCAGCACACCGACAGCATTATAGTCTACGTCATCCGAGCGGAACGAGTTTGAGCACACCAACTCAGCCAGCCCTTGGGTGTTATGGGCCTCGGTCATGCGGGTCGGGCGCATTTCATGGATCACAACCCGAACGCCTGCCTGGGCGATTTGCCATGCAGCTTCGCAGCCCGCCAGGCCGCCACCAATAACGTGAACCGGGGAATGTGTTGTCATGGGCCATACATAGGGCCAAAGACAGCGAAAGGAAACCACTTCAAGGCGGTGGAAAAACCATTCAATTCAGCTATGGTGCGGGCGCGGAAACTGTTCCACCCCCTTTTCCTGGAATGACTTAAATCCTATGCCCGACCAGCAATTTTTTGTCATTGGCGGCGAATACGCCGACACCTCATTCACCGAACCGGCCCCCGGCACCGAGCTTGATAAGCGCGGGCCCTATAGCGAGCGCGAGGCCAAGGCAATTTGGCGCGATTTGACGGGTAAAACTGTCGACAACGCCATGGTGCGCTACTTTTTAAAAGCCGCCGAAGATCAAAACCAAAAGATTTACTGGGTGGTGGGCGGCGAGTACGCAGATTCAAGCTTTACCAAACTTGCTTCGGGCAAACAGTTGGAAGTGTTTGGTCCGTTTGAGAAATGGGAGGGCTTGGGCTTTTGGCGCGCTCTGACCTCGCGTTCGGTCGATGACGCCATGGTACGTTACGACATTCGCAAAAATTATAACCCGGATAACGATGGCCAACCAACCGGGCGCACAAGTAATTCATCGGTCACGCGCGGCTTTGAGATTAAACTTGCTGATTCGCGCACAGCTTCAATCTCGATGACGCGCCCAGAGGCTCTCAGTTCCAGTGATGCCGCTATCATGGTGCGCGAACTCGAAGGCGCACTGGCGAAACTCAAGGCGACCTTAACTCAGGGGTAGCCTTAAAGTATCGCACGCTCAACGCAAACATAAATGCCTGCGTGGCTATGGCCTTTACTGACTCTTCGTCGGCAATTCAACGCACTGCTGTGTTGTGCAAAAGTGCACCGCGCCGGTGCGTTGATCCAAGCGGTACATGAAGGTGTTCTCCTGGGTTTGTACCGGGGCAAGCTGATAACGCGGCTGAGTAACTGACGCGAACACCCAAGCAATCGTAACAAAAAGTGCAGCGACAATAATAGCGCGCCCAATGCTGCGCCCACTGGTGGGGGCGGGCTTAAAGACCTTTTTGGATCTCATCTCCCCATCGAAGTCGTCAATACCTGGCTTCTTGACGATTGGTGCCGGAGAACTGCCTTTGACTGGATCCATTGCGAAAGCCTCACTATCGATTCTACCTAGCCCAATGATATCTGACTTTCGAGTAAAAGGCACGTTTGCTACGGGACCGCAAACCTTTTGGATGGTGGACGCACGCGGCATACTCTGACATTTTTATGGCTTCGAACTCAGGGTAACCAGAATGTTCCATCGGCATCAGAATTCAATGCCTCAGTTTTCCCGCCGTGGGTTGTCTGGGGTGCTTGCCGCAGCCACAGTTGGCCTCATGGGGGCGACGCGCAGCGCTGCGTCAGCCCTTGATTCCAACAGTGATGCAAAACTGATCTTCCGAAAACTGCGCTACCGAGGTGATGAGGGTGTGGTGTTCTGGTGGCTGAATGGCACCAAGTACGGTCAGGTTGGGCCTGAGTTAAAGCCGTTATTTGATATGCACGTTGGCGCGATGATGCGTGTGAAGAATACGCCGGACGGCGGCTATGATGTCACATCGCTCGAGATCGTGTTCTACACGGATATAAAGACAGGTCTCTTCTTGAGGGACTGGGTCAATCCATACACCGGTAAGACGATTCCAGTAAAGCACTCGCCCGTCGGCCCAACGCTGGTTCATCACGACAACAAAGGTGACAAGGTCATGCCTGGTGACGTGGGCGGGTCAAGACTCGAATCAACAAATGTAGTTGGGCCTGCCTTGATTATCGGCGAAGACGTGTGGATCAAGGATGACTACACTGCCGCTGTTTTTCCGCCCGATGGTAAAAGTGCCCCCTTCCGGGTGAATGACTGGTCGACATATCTAGGCAAAGTGAGTGACATCACAAACCCCGCGATGCCGTTTGCGCCCGCATCTGTTTATTTGCAAGAGGCCACAAGTTGGCAGCGGTGGATGGGGATGGGTGATAGACAGGGTGGGCTGACGGCACGCGCAGTTGGCCGCAAGGTCGCGCGGTACGATGAAATGCCAGGTGCGTGGCGCACGTTGGTGGCTGAAGTTGACCCTGAAATTGCAAAAGACCCGATGGGCGCGCTCGACCGGCCCCAAGCCGCGTTTACAAGGTAAGTTTTTATGAGGTGCATCGTGTTTCGTCTCATTCTTGCAAGTATTGTGGTGTGGTCATTTTCATCGGCTGCGCATGCAGAACTTGATACGGCCCGCGTGATCAAAGAGCTGGAATTGCGTGAGGGCGACAAGCCGGTGCGCGAGATGAAAGGCTGGGTAAAGCCAAAAAAGATTGTGATTTTGGCCGATACCCCCAAGCGCCTGGAGTGGTTTAAAGAAGTAGCCCACGGCGTTGAATTGATTGGGGTAGATAAAATTCCAGATGGCGCGAAGTATGCAGCCGGAGCTGATGCGTTGGTTGGGGTGTGCACATCGGCTGCAGTGAATGCCGCAACGAAATTAAAATGGGTTCACATCCCCTCGGCTGGTGCCAACGATTGTTTGGCGATTCCCCGGCTCAAGGTAGGTGACGTTTTAGTCACGAACATGCAACGGGTGTATGGCCCTCCCATGGCCGAGCATGTAATTGCAGTAACGTTCTATCTCGCGCGGCACTTCAGTGCCTACACAGACATGAATCGCGCGAGCACCTGGAACCAAAATGCGTTCACGCAAGAAAGCCATATGGAGTTGCAGGGGCGAACCATGCTGGTGATTGGCCTTGGTGGTATCGGTACATCAGTGGCCGAGCGTGCCCATGCTTTGGGTATGAAAGTCATTGCGACACGTAACTCTAACCGCACGGGTCCTGATTATGTTGAGTATGTCGGCCTCGCCAATGAAACGGCAGGGTTGGCGGCGCGCGCTGACGTTGTGGTGAATGCAGCTCCGCTCACGCCAGAGACTGAGGGTATGTTTAACGCGGCGTTCTTTGCGCGCATGAAGCCCACGGCTTTTTTTATTAACGTCGAGCGCTGCAATTAGATCAGGTTGATTGACCTGCGCCCCGCGCCCGACATTGATGAAAAAAGCCGTGGGCTTCATGCGCGCGAAGAACGCTGCGTTAAACATCCCCTCAGTCTCTGGCGTGAGGGGCGCTGCATTCACCAC
>JANLSL010000038.1:0-2388 GCA_031362385.1 Alphaproteobacteria bacterium
CAGGCGCGCAAAAATTGGAGATTTTCGCTGATCGTGGTGCGGCGAAATTAGATTTCATCGAATTATCGCGCAATCAAATTGCCACGCGCACGGTGGGCCAGCACGAAATCAAAGCCAGCATGGCGCTTGCCCTGCGCGCCGCACTGAAGGAAGCCGGCGTGAGTAAAGGCCGTATCGCGGTAGATTTGCCGCCGGTCCACAAAGAAACCCTTGAGGCTTTGCCCGAAGTGACCATCGTTGATGCTGATGATGCGTTGCGGCGAATTCGCCCGGTTAAATCAGCCATTGAAATTGAACTGATGCGCCAAGCGGCCCACAACAATGCCGAGGCTGCCAAAGAAGCAGCGCGCGTGGTGCGCGCCGGAGCAGATGTGCGTGAGTTGCGTGCCAATTATTTCGCGGCCGCTGCTTTGCGTGGGTTACGCGGCGTGTTCATGGTGGTTGATCGCGTCAGCTCACCCACGTACCAGGCCACGTTTCGCGAAGGCCAATGTTTTTCGATTGATTGCGTGAGTGAGTACATGGGCTATCACGGTGACTATGCCCGCGCAGTCTATGTGGGCGAGCCACTGGCCGCGATGAAGAAAGTTTCAGATGCGACGGGCAAGGCCTGGGACATTGTGCGCGAAACCATTAAGCCCGGTGTAAAGTTTTCTGAAATTCAAGTACGCGGGCGCAAAGCACTGAAAGATATGGGTGTGGACTACAACATCTCGTTCACGCCCCACAGCGTAGGCTTGTATCACGCTGATCATGTCGGGAGTTCAAACTTGCCCTCACCCGGCGACATGGTGCTGGAGCCAGGCATGGTGTTGAGCGTTGATTGTCCACTGCTGGAATCGGGTGCTGGTGGCTCATCTCACCTGGAAGACCTGACGCTGATTACCAAAGACGGCTTTGAGTCCCTCAATGACATCGGGAATAAAGTGATTTTGGTCTAGCGGGTTTACACCGCGCGGTAATTTTAATGACCTTGACGACGGCCCAAGCCAGTTCGATTGAGTCGTGGCTTCGCGGCACAGCCCTTGAGCCGGAAAACCCCATCACTGCTTTCAAGTTGGGTGCGGCATATGCCGATGCCCATCAACTTTTTGCAGCGCGGCTTTCGCTGTTACGCGCGACTGAACTTTGCCCCACCTACGCTGAAGCGTGGAGCTTGTTGGGCGAGATTTATTGGAAACAAGACGACATTTCCGCAGCGCGTGATGCTTTAGTCAAAGCCGTATCATTGACGCCTGACTATCAGGCTGCGCGCGAGCGGTTGAACGCACTGTGCCAACAAAAAGGCATAGCGCCGCCTGCACCAGCGGCATGGCCTAGGCCAACGGTTAATCCACAACGCGGCGCAGGCGACTGGCAACTTCACCCATCACACGACGAAATGGAATTGCGGGCTTTGATATCAGCGCGTGGCTATGACGACCGCTGCATCATCAAATTAGCAGTGATATTATTCGCGGGCGGGCGCAGCATTGAAGCAGAGTGCATGGTGCGGTTTGTGCTGTCATGCGACCCAGAAAATGCCAATGCGCTGCTCGCTTTGTCATCGATTGCGCACCACCAAGGGCGGGTCGAGGACGCTCTTAAATTTGCTATTGCCGCCACCGACAGCATGCCTGAACACCCGCTGGCTGGCGTTCAGGCCCTCTCGTGCACGCTTGCAGTTTGTGCCTGGGGACGTTTTGATCAACTTAAAGCGCGCGCATTGAAGGCATTAAGCGTGATGCCGGGTGCAGCACAACCAGCTGAAGCGCTGTTTTTTGTCGATGATCCGGCAATCTTGGCGGCCTGCGGGCAAGCATTAGCCAACACCATCGGCGCTGCCGCACCACGCGCTCAAATTCCAACACCACCCGCGCCTGTATCGAGTGACGCACAGCGGCGGCTGACCATCGGATACATTTCGGCTGATTTCCATTTTCATCCGATTGGGCGTTTGATCGCAGAATTAATCAGCCATCATGCGCGCGGTGAATTTATTATTCGCGCCTATTCCGTATGGGCAAGCGCTGACAACCCGGTGCGCGATGTGGTGCGCACGGCATGTGATTCTTTTGACGAGCTCCACGGCCTTGAAGCCCGCGCGGCGGCTGAAAAAATATCTACTGACAAGGTTGATATTCTAATCGATATGACGGGATACACCCTGAACAGCCGTACAGATATTTTGGCGCACAGGCCCGCCCCCATCCAAGTGTGCTTCGCAGGCTACTTAGGAACGATGGGAGCGCCCTTTATTGACTATCAAATCAGTGATGCAGTCGTTGCAGCGAACCCCGAGTCACTTTGCGCTACGGAAAGTTTGGTGCGGCTTCCTCATTCAATGTTGGCGGGCGATCGCCACCGCTTTGCGGGCATGTCCGAGGCTGTCACCCGTGCGCACGTTGG
>JANLSL010000545.1:0-2227 GCA_031362385.1 Alphaproteobacteria bacterium
GACTTCGAGATTTTCTATAATAACGAGCCGTTCTGGCGCGGGGCTTTATCAACCGACTTTAAAAAACTCGTGCAAGACGCGGGCTTCAACGATGTCCAAGCGGGCTATCAAGACGCCACACCGCGTGCTGAAAAAGGCACCAAAAAATTCTTTGATAAATCCAAAGGCGTTCACGTCTCGTGGTTTATGGTCTCGGGTGTGAAGTAAATTAGAGCAAGCCGCGTTGTGTTGGAATCGGGCAGCTTGCTCTCACTATTTGTTGGAGCATCGCTTTTGCCGAAAACCGGAAGTCCACTTTTCGGCGCGATGCTCTAAACCGCCAACAATAGGCGCAACACTTCGTTCAACGCTAAGCGGCCGCCCGGTGTGCCAACCAGGCGGCCGTTTTTCTTTTCCAAGAAGCCTTGTTCGATCAGCCGCGCAACAGCAGTTGAATTCAACACGCTTTCAAGCGCGCACCCCGTCAGGCGTTCAAAGCGTTCGCCATGAACGCCCTCACTCAAGCGCAACCCCATCATGATCATTTCTTCAGCGCGCATCTTGGCACTTAGTTCTTCGCGTTCTTGCGTGCCATGACCATGGGTAGCTACGCGCTTGAGCCATAGCGCCGGGGCTTTTATTTGCCGGGTGGCAACCGCCCCCTCATTAAGCGTCAATCGCCCATGTGCACCTGGGCCTACGCCCACATAATCGCCACCGCGCCAGTAAGTAAGGTTATGCCGACATTCCTGCTCTGGTGCGGAGTGGTTAGAAATCTCATAGGCCGGAAATCCAGCACGTTCACATAACTCTTGGGTGGCTTCGAACATATCGCTCGCACCATCTTCGCCCGGAAGAACAAAGGCTTTGCGCGCATAATCAGCGGCCATGGCGGTGCCATCTTCCATGGTCAGTTGATAGAGCGACAAATGGGTTATTCCATTGTCGCGCACTTCTTTCAGGGCTTCATTCAGCTCGGCGCGCCACGATTTTAAATCTTGCTGTGGGCGGGCGTAAATCAAGTCAAACGACACCCGTGGAAAAATTTTGGCAGCCGCGCGCCATGCGTTACGAGCTTCAGCTACCGAATGTTTGCGTCCCAAAAATCGCAAGTCAGTTTCATTCAATGACTGCACACCCATGGAAAGACGGTTCACACCTGCGTCATGGAAGGCAGCAAAGCGTTGGGCATCAACGGTTCCTGGGTTGGCCTCAAGCGTAATTTCCAAATCAGTGCGCGTCGGCCAATGCTGGCGCGCTGCATGAATCACAGCGGCTGTGGTGGCGGGGTCCATCAGCGAAGGCGTGCCGCCACCAAAGAAAATGCTGGTTAAGGCGCGGTTGGGGGTTTGGGCTGCAAAATGGCTGAGCTCGCGTAAATAGGCATCGTGCCACGCCAGCTGTTCATTTTGTCCCAAGGCGCGCTCCGGGACATGACTGTTGAAGTCGCAGTAGGGGCACTTGGACACGCAAAAGGGCCAATGAACATAAAGTCCAAAGCCCTCATCACGGGGGTCGGCGTGTAGTTGGGTTGGTGCAGGCGGCCTCATGGGCGCAGTCTATATCAGGCTCAACAGCAAATGTGACCATGATCGCGCTTGAAATAGTGCAGCTGCCGCGAAATGCTAGTGGAGCGGATCTGACATTCGCTGCCCATTTTAACCCAGCACTGAGGGGCGCCAGGACTGGGAGGGGAATGTCAGATCCAAGGCTCCACTAAAGTATATATATACCTAGTGGATATTTTGGAGATCGCTATGGCCCGCCCTTTGATCGAATTTTTGTTCGCGCAACATTTGCCCTGGACGCAAGGTTTGCCCGGGGGTGATCGCGATGATGTAGATGCCAAAATCCTCAGCCAAGATAGCCAAACCGGCGAACTTAGCGCAGTGGTGCGTTATCCGGCGGGCTGGTCACGCCCCGAGGCTGAAGCCATCGCCGCCGAAGAAGAAATGTATGTGCTCGACGGCAGCATTGAGATCAACGGTCATACTTATAAGCGCGATAGTTATGCCTGTTTGCCCAAGCACTACCGCCGGTCATCGGCGCACAGCGAACACGGCTGCGTGGTCTTGGCGTTCTTTGATTCAATTCCAGAAGAATCAAAACCCAATACCACCCCCGACCCCACCGCGCCCCTGATTGAGGTGCTTGATGTCTATGCCATGCGCTGGGATGCCAAGCCCGCCGACCCGTCGCTTGAATGGATGGGCAACCGGCGCAAAGTTTTACGCATGGACCCAGTCTA
>JANLSL010000557.1:0-4810 GCA_031362385.1 Alphaproteobacteria bacterium
AGTAGCTGCCGGTATAGCAATCCTCTACCCACTCCGACACATTGCCTATCATATCATAAAGACCAAATGCATTGGGCTTGAACGAGCCGACAACGGCTAAGTCGGCGACATTATCTTTGCAGCGCGCATAAGGATACGGAAACGGATAGCTCGCTTGAGAGGTAACGTCATAAACATTGGCATGGTCGCAAGCCAATGAGATCGACACGCCTTCAAACGAGTTCATGCCAAAAAAGCGCGGCGTTGTGGTGCCCGCGCGCGCGGCATATTCCCATTCTGATTCTGACGGCAGGCGATAAGTTTTGCCGGTTTTCTTGCTCAGCCATGCGGCATAGGCCTTGGCATCGTTCCAATTAACACACGTGACTGGAAAAGTTGGCTTAGGTGCTTTGCGCAAACCATCACCCCGCCAATCACTTTTGGCGTCGTTGAGCCAACGATCATTCCACAACCGACAGCCAGGCGAGGGCTGATATCCAGACTCGCGGATGAAATCGCCATATTGGGCGGTGGTGACTTCGGTTTTGCCAAGGCCAAAAGTTTTTCCGATATTAATTTGAATTTGCGGCGACTCACCGGTGTCTTCATCGAACTCGTCAGATCCGCCAGCAGTACCCATCATGAATTTTCCAGGCGGAACAACCACGATTTCTGGGCAGGTGGGACAGTCACGAATAACTTTGGCGGCCTTGGCAACAACAGGCGCATCTTCGGCCGCACCTGCAAGCCCCGCAGACAGAACCGACACAACCAAACCCAATATCAACGCTTTCATTTCTCTTCCTCCGCCGTCAGGTCACGCGCCACGCGAAACCCGCCGAAATCAAACCGATCTTTTGCCGCCGCATCGCCGTGGTAGCCGGGCCGCGCGCGCTCAGGCGAAGTAAACCAGCCACCACCGCGCTGAATGACGCGCTTGCAGCCGCCTTCCCACACCCACGCCTTGCCATCTTGAGGTCGGCCAACGTGGCTTTTGGTGGCGCAATCTTCCGCCCACTCCCAAACGTTACCAATCATGTCGTAAATGCCAAATGCATTGGGCTTGAGTGAACCCACCGGCGCGATGTCGGCAAAGCCGTCGATGCACATGGCATGAGTCCAAGCGAGCGGCGTCTTTTTCAGTGTTGAAATGTCATAAACATTGGCGAACTTGCAGCCACTCTCATCCGGGCCCCACGGGTTTTGGCCCGAAGAACCAGCACGCGCAGCATATTCCCACTCGGCTTCGGTGGGCAGCCGATATGGCTTGCCGGTTTTGGCAGCTAACCAAGCAATGTAATCTTTGCTTTCAAACCAGTTGACGCAACTGACGGGGTGATTGGGTTGCGGCACTTCCGGCACACCGGGGCGCCTCCAGGTGCGTTTGGGGTCATCGTCGTAGCGGCCTTTGGTTTTGTTCCACACTCGACACAACTCAACCGGCTCAAAATTTTTCTCGCGCGCATAGACTTCAAACTCAGCGCGAGTCACCTCATAGCGGCCCAATAGAAATGCCTTTGGGATCGTCATAGGTACCGGCGGCGCTTCGCCGGTTTCATTGTTGCGCACTTGGCTTTTAGGAGTGCCCATTTGGAATTTGCCAGCAGGCACGACCACCAAGTCAGGGCATGTTGGGCAATCTTTCACAATGCTCTTGGCGGCAGGCGCAGCAAACGCGGGCGAAGAAAGCACGCCCCCTAAAACTGCCAGCACAGATAAGAACCGGTAGTGCAAGGGTCCCGTTCCTTTTCAATTTCCGTTGCTATCGAGATCCCGCGCGACGCGAAATCCCAAAAACGAATAGCGATCTGACGGCGGATCGCCTGCTGGAAAACCAACTCGACTGCGATCAGGGGCAGTCATCCAGCCACCACCGCGTAAGCCACGATCAGAACAACTGTCCCATACCCACGCCCGCTGATCTTTTGGGCGGCCGACTTTTGATGTGGTAAAACAATCAGCGACCCATTCCCACACATTGCCAACCATATCTTGCAAACCAAAGTTATTGGGCAACAAAGAGCCTACGGGTGCGAGGTCAATGAAACCATCTGCGCAGCCAACATGAGCCCAGGACAACGGATAAGCGCGCTTAGCGGAAAGATCATATGTGTTGGCATACGCGCAGCCCTCTGATGGGTCATCGCCCCAGAATCTTTTTTTGGGCGAGCCTGCGCGGGCGGCGTATTCCCATTCAACTTCGCTGGGCAATCGATACGTCTTGCCGGTTTGGGTGCTGAGCCACTGGGTATAGGCCACGGCATCATCCCAGCTGACACAGGTGACCGGATAGTCATCACGCGGGGCAGTCATCAAACCAGGGTCGCGCCAATTCCGCTTGGGGGTATCGGCGAAACTTTGAGTTTCTTTATCCCAGACGCGACAAAATGGGGTGATGGGGTCGTAGCCCGTTGCCGCTACAAAAGCTGCGTATTGTGCGCGCGTCACTTCGGTGCGGCCCATCGCGAATGACTGATTAATGCTGATTTTCATCACCCCGGCCTCGGCCTTGCCGCGCCCGGTGCGATCAAGCTCAAGGGCGCCTGGGTCCGTGCCAAACATAAAAGCGCCAGTGCGAATGACCACCACCTCAGGGCATGTGGGGCAATCTTGAATCGTACGGGACTGCTGAGGCGGGGTTTGCGCCCCGGCCCCGCCCGCAAATAATAAGAACACTGCCGTAGCAATGACACAACGCGCCATGCCCACCCCCAACGGACAGTTTAGACAGCCGAAGTTGGGCGCGAAAGGCCTAATAACAAGGACTTAGATGGGTTTAAGCGATACTCAGCCCGGCGTTCTTGAGCGGCAACTTGCGGATCCGTTGGCCGGTGGCTGCAAATACCGCATTGGCAATGGCAGGTGCGACCGCAGGCACCGAACTTTCGCCCACGCCGCCGGGTTTGGTTGTGCTGGGAATGAGGTGAATTTCCATCTCGGGCGTGTTGGCCAAGATGGGCATGGGGTAGTCGCTGAAGTTGCTTTGCTTCACCGCGCCCTTCTCGATGGTGATTTCATCAAACACCGCCGCCGAGTAGCCATAGACCATACCTCCCTCAAGCTGGGCGATCACATTGTTGGGTTCGATGAGCGTACCGCAATCGGCCACGCAAGTGATTTTCTTCACGCGCAGTTCGCCGCGCTTCACCACAACGTGGGCCACTTGCGCCACCACCGAACCGAACCCCGGCGTGAACGCCAGGCCCATGCCTTCGCCCGATGGCAACTTTGTGCCCCAGCCGGACTTTTCTTTAAGCAGCTTTAACACTGCCAACTCGCGCGGCTTGTCTTTCAGCATGGTCATGCGGAACTCGAAGGCATCCTTGCCAGCAAGTGCGGCCATTTCATCGATCATGCTCTCGGAGGTAAAGCCATGTTGGGAACTTGCGACTGAACGCCAAAAGCCAACCGGAACGTTGGGATTTTTCTCGACATAGTCCATGGATGTATTGGGCACGCCATAAACCGGATTGATCGACCCACCGATGGAGGTGAAGTCCACAGGTGCGGGGCGTTTTTGGAACGCGAGCATCGACTGGCCCACAATTTTGGCGCTGAGCGCGATCAGATTGTTATCTTTATCCAACGCACCACGCACGCGCGACACATAGGCAGGGCGATAGTAGTCATGCTGAATATCTTCTTCGCGTGTCCAGTACAGACGCACTGGCCGACCCTTCACGGCCAGTGCGATTTGCAATACCTGGCGGGTGAAATCAAGTTCCCACTTCCGGCCAAAGCCACCGCCAGAAAATGTGTTTTGCAGCGTGACTTTTTCGGCTGGCAATTTAGTCATATTCACTGCCAATTCGTGTGACGCCGTTTGGTTTTGGGCAGGCGACCAAATCATACAGCTGTTATCGGTCACCAAGGCGGTCGAGGACATAGGCTCCATGCAGGCGTGCGCCAACAACGGTACTTCGTAAATAGCTTCGAGCGTTTTAGTAGAGGTTTTAAAGGCTTCAGCCACGTCGCCCTTTTTGAAGGGCGCGACAGGTTTGCCCGTTTCTTCTAGGGCTGCGCGCAAATCACGCGCGTGCTGCGCAGAGCTGAAGTTTTCACCGCCCTTCGAATCCCACTCAATCTTGGCGGCATCGAGCGCTTTTTTAGCTTGGTAAAAATTCTTGGCAATGGCAGCAAGCCCGCCTGTGCCCGAGCCGTTGTCGATGTCCACCAACCCAACCACACCCTTCACAGCCATGGCAGCGGCGCGGTCGTAGGATTTCACTTGGCCGCCAAAGACGGGTGAGGTTGTAAGTGTGGCCACCAACAAACCATCGAGTGCTACATCAGCGCCATAGTTCGCACTGCCATCCACTTTCGCTGGCGTGTCTTTTCGGATGAAGTCTTTGCCGATCAATTTCCAGGTCGATGGGTCTTTTAGCTTTGGTTCGGCGGGAACTGGTAACTTGGCTGCCGCTGCTGCGACAGCACCAAACGTCACGCTGCGCTTAGACGCGTCGTGATAAATTTTGCCGTTCTCGGCGCGGCATTGATCAGGCTTGACGTTCCATTGCTTGGCGGCGGCGGCCACCAGCATCTCGCGCCCTTGCGCGCCGGCTTTCAGTAACACGGGCATGTAGCCGATGATGGCATCGGAGTTACCCGTACTTTGACGTTTTTTGGCGGGATTGGCGTAAGCCATGTTGGCCGTGGCAAGCTTGATATCGATGCGGCTGAAATCGGCCTCTAATTCCTCGCACAGAATTTTCGACAGACCTGTGTAAACGCCTTGGCCGAATTCGACGCCCGGTACAACCACCGAGACCACGTCATCGGGTGTGATTTGCACATACGCACTTAAGGATACGGCCTCGCCTTTCGCCGCTGC
>JANLSL010000595.1:0-2713 GCA_031362385.1 Alphaproteobacteria bacterium
AATCGGCCCGGCCCAAAGTCATGCATACGGTTGGCGGCCAGCCGTTGATCGGCCATGTGCTGGCGACGCTGAAGACGTTGCAGGTGGATCAAGTGGTCGTGGTGATTGGCCCGGGCATGGATGATGTCGCCAAGTTCGTCGCCCCGCACCGCAGTGTTGTTCAAGCCGATCGGTTAGGCACGGGCCACGCGGTGCTGCAAGCCAAAGCAGTCCTTGCCGGATTTGAAGGCGATATTCTGATTGTCTATGGCGACACACCTTTTGTTACGGTTGAAACCTACGAACGCCTGCGCGCTGCCCGCGCGGTCGAGAATGCGCCCGCTGTTGTGGTTATGGGATTCTTGCCAGATGACCCTGAGGGGTATGGGCGGCTTTTGATCGGTCCCAAGGGTCTCGAGCGCATTGTCGAGCATAAAGACGCGACACCAGATGAAAAGCGCGTCCGCATATGTAACTCAGGTATTTTTGCGGTTGATAGCGCGCACCTGTGGTCGCTGCTGGAGAAGGTCGATCAGAACAATGCCAAGAACGAATATTATCTAACCGACATCGTTAAACACGCGCGCGCCGGTGAATTGGTGTGCGGCGTTGTGAATGGCGATGAAGATGAGTTGCTGGGCATCAATAGTCGCGCGGAATTGGCGGTTGCTGAAAAACTGTTTCAAGATCAAATGCGCGCGGACGTGATGGACGGAGGTGCCACATTAACTGATCCACAGAGTGTTTATTTTTCGTTCGATACGCGCATCGGCCAAGATGTTGAAGTCGGGCCCCATGTGGTGTTTGGCCCCGGCGTCACCGTGGCCAATAATGTCATCATCAAAGCCTATTGCCACATCGAAGGTGCGAAAATTGAATCAGGCGCCATCGTTGGCCCTTACGCACGTTTGCGGCCAGGTGCGCTGATTGGGCCTGATGCGCACATCGGCAATTTTGTCGAAGTGAAGAATTCCAAGATCGAGAAGGGTGGCAAGGTCAACCACCTCAGCTATATCGGCGATGCCCGCGTCGGCGCAGGCGCCAATGTGGGCGCTGGCACAATTACGGCCAACTATGATGGGTTCAACAAGACGTTGACCGACATTGGCGCGGGTGCGTCGATTGGTTCCAACTCGGTGCTGGTTGCGCCTGTCAAAATTGGTGCAGGTGCCATGACCGGTGCAGGGGCTGTCGTGCGCAAAGACGTGCCTGATAACGCGCTGGCGGTCAACGAGGGCAGTCAGAAAAATATTGCAGGATTTGCCGCCACCTATCGCGCCAAGAAAAAAGCCGCAAAAGACGCAAAGAAAAAAGGGTAGCGCTCGGCCATGTGCGGCATTGTTGGAGTCATTGGGCGCGAAAACGCCTCAGAGTTATTGGTTGATGGCCTGCGTCGGCTGGAATATCGCGGCTACGATTCTGCCGGCGTGGCAACCATCGTCAACGGGCAAATTCAACGCCGCCGCGCGCCCGGTAAAATTGCAGCCCTGGCCGCCAAAGTAGCGCAAGAACCCTTAGCTGGCAGCGTTGGTATCGCGCATACGCGCTGGGCCACGCACGGTGTGCCCAATGAAGTAAATGCGCACCCGCATTCTGATGGCAATGTCGCGGTGGTGCACAACGGCATTATCGAGAACTTTCAGGAATTGAAATCAGAACTGGAAGCCAAGGGCCATACATTCGAGAGCGATACGGATACCGAGGTGATCGTCCATCTCATCAGCGAATACCTTAAAACCACGCCCAAAACCGAAGACGCGCTGCAAAAAGCTTTAAGTCGGCTTGAAGGGGCTTTTGCTCTGGCGATTCTGATTGCCGCCCGGCCTGATATTTTAGTCGGTGCTCGCAAAGGTTCACCCATGGCTGTGGGGTACGGCACGGACGCCATGTACATCGGCTCCGATGCCATGGCGCTGGCCCCCATGACAAATCGCATTTCATATTTGGAAGAAGACGACTGGGTCATCATCACTAAAGACAGTGCCACGGTGCGCGACAGGTCGGGCAAGATTGTCGAACGCGCGATCAAGCAAAGCGCATTGTCAGGTGCTTTGATCGGCAAAGGCGACTACAGCCACTTTATGCAGAAGGAAATTTTCGAGCAACCTCAGGTGTTGGGCGATACTTTGCGTGCGTTGTTTAACCCGGCCGCGCGTTCGATCACGTTACCCCACCTGCCGTTTGATTTGAAAACCATCGACCGGGTGACGGCTGTGGCCTGCGGTACAGCTTACTATTCATGCCTGGTGGCAAAGTATTGGATCGAGATGCTGGCCAAAGTGCCGGTCGAAGTCGATGTGGGCTCCGAGTTTCGGTACCGCGAACCTCCGCTCTCAAAAAACGGGCTTGGCTTGTTTGTCTCGCAATCAGGCGAAACCGCCGACACCCTCGCTCCACTGAAATACTGTAAAGCGCATGGCCAGCACATTCTCTCGGTGGTCAACGTGCCCGAAAGTGCGATTGCGCGTGAATCGCATGCCGTGTTGCCTACGCTCGCTGGCCCTGAAATTGGTGTGGCCTCGACCAAAGCATTCACAACGCAGCTCATGGCGTTGGCGTGCTTTGCCATCACGTTCGCCAAAGCGCGCGGTACCATAGATCACAAAGTCGAGGCGCGGCTATCATCGGCCTTGGCCGAAGTGCCCTCGCGTGTGGCTGACATGCTCCACGCCAACGATGCCATTGCAAAAATTGCCGCAACCTTGGCCGACGCGCGCGATGTTTTGTACTTGGG
>JANLSL010000602.1:0-2663 GCA_031362385.1 Alphaproteobacteria bacterium
TGATGGCCGTGATAAACGCGCAAAATTTCGACCCGGTCGGCGTGTTCTTTATACAGAATCACATGGCTGCCGCTGGCGATGCTGCGCCAACCAGCCTTGATGTCATCGCGGGCCCGACCCAGGCCCGGCATTTGGCCAAGCGCTATCATGCAGGCCTTGAGATCGCCCAGATAGATGCGCCGCTGCCGCTCACCCCAGGTCGCGCGTGTATGCTTGGAGATCGCCGACAAATCGGCGCTCGCGCGAGCGGCAATGACAACCAGCTTTGACACGCTGCGTGTTACGTCAGCGGACGATTACAACGTGCGGAAAAATTTATCGAAGTCCTTGGCGGTTTTCAGGGTCACCGACCGGCCCGCCGCGATGTCGCGCTCACCGACTTCGCCCATCTTGCGTAGTTGCGCAAGCTTGGCCTTGCGTTCAGCATCATCGTGAATCAGGCGTCGTACCGCATCACGTAAAACCTCACTGGCGTTGTTGTACTGGCCTGAGGCCACCTGACCTTTGATGAATTTCTCGAGTTGAGGGGTCAAACTGACGTTCATGGCTGCGCTCCATTTATGACAGCCTCCAATATAACAAGGTTTGATAAATAATAACAAGGTTTGTTATTCATCTGTAAGTCACGTGACTGTGGGCATCATTTCAATGTTCGTTAATTCTGGGGCGAGCGCGGCGGCCAGCCGCGTGTGTGGCGCATTTTTTACGTTCTGCCGTCGGCCTGTTTCACCGCCGCCAACCAGTTTACCTTGCGACTGGCGCTAACTGAGCAGCGAACCTATCTTTTTCCGAAGATGACTCTGATCTTCGCCCGTCAAAGCGCCGAGACGACGAATAACAAGGTTCTGTTCAAGAGTTGCAAACACGGGTTTGATGACGGAGGGCTTGAGAAGGCCTACGGCTTGCCATTCTTTGACCCAAAGTTCGTCAGCAGGCGAACCGGGACGAAGCTGACTGGTGATTGCCATAACCACGACATCTGGTCGAGATTGATTATACAAACTGCTTGAGACGACGACTGCGGGGCGTTTCTTGGAAGCGGTCTGGCTGGTGAAAGGAAACGGCACCAGCACGACATCGCCGAACTCAAAGGGCATCGTAGGCGTCGTCGTCCGGGTTGTTCCAGATTTTGGCAAAAGAGGGTGCGCTTGCCAACTTTGCAGCACTTGTCAGGGCGCGGTCGTGGGCGCGCGTGGTGATGAAATCAACAAAATCCGCGATCTCGCCGACACGCTCGGCCGGCAAGGCTTTGATCTTCTCAATCAACAATTGAGTACTCGGGGTCATCCTGCGCCTGTATCGTTTGCAGAGCTAAAACTGCTCGACATTAATAACACCTTTGCTGTTCTGCCGCAATTTTTCGCTAGCGCTCTTTAATTTTGCCCACACGCCCTTTGGCGCCGCGCAACTTCAGCCGGATCAAGGTCAGGCGTGATGCGGCACAGCGCATCGCGGTCGGACATTTTGGTTTTGCGGTGGCCCCAGCGGTAGGGCATGCGGGTCATGGGTCGTTCGAGGGTGGCTAAGTGAACCGCCATGGTCCGAAATTTCTCGGTCAATACTGCAAATGTGCGCTCGTCCAAGGTGGCGAGATCATCGGTTGGTAAAACCTCGAACCATTCAGCGGCAATAATACCTCCGGCGTCGACCTTGGCGGCCATTTCGTGGACGGTAATCCCAAACCGCGGTGCCCCATCATAAAGTGCAAAAACGCTGGGGTAGCGGCCCGGATACTCGGGCGGGCCAGGGTGAAAATTGTAAGACGGGCCGGGCAGCCGAGCCAGCAGCGGGCCTGGCACAATCACCGGGCTGCAAAACGACACCAGTCGTGTGCCGTCCAAGGGGCCTTGGCTGGCGGTTTCCAAGGCGGCTGTGGTGGTGATGGAGTCAACCTCAAGCGCCGGGTTATGAGCCCTCAGGGTCACGGTCAGAAAGGGCGCTTCGGTTTGGCCACTCAGTAAAAGTATGCGACGGATCGCCATGACGTATCCAAAATCAAACGGTAGCGCGCGGCAACGCTTAGCTTTGCAACGGCGTTACTTCCAGCATACACTAAAACACTTAACAATGCGCGACCCTCATGGCTCGAATCGAAATCTATACCTCGCCGTTTTGTGGTTATTGTCACCGCGCAAAAAGTTTATTGCGCCAGAAGGGCGTTGCCTTTGCTGAAATTGATGTGGCGATGGACTGTGGCAAGAAACAGGAAATGATTGCCCGTGCCAAAGGCGGTTCTACCGTTCCGCAAATCTTTATCAATGAGCAGCACATCGGTGGCTGCGACGATTTGTATGCCCTCGACCAAAAAGGCGGCCTTGACCCGCTTCTTGCGCGATCTTAATGCCTGAATCGCCTTCAACATTTACTGTGGCTTGTTTGCAGGTCAATGCCAGCAACGAGATGTCGGCCAACATCGATGCAGCCACGCAGCTGACACGCGCTGCGGTCGCCCAAGGCGCGCAGCTTGTTCTGATGCCCGAAAATGTTTCGATGATGGAGTGGGGGCGTGCCGCAACGATGGCAAAAGCTATGCCCGAGAGCACGCATCAAGCACTGAAGGCATTTAAGGCGCTGGCCGCTGAGCTTAAAGTTTGGCTTCACTGCGGCAGCCTGTCGGTGGTGCGAGAAAGCGGCAAGTTGGCCAATCGTACTTATGTTTTGAG
>JANLSL010000611.1:0-3234 GCA_031362385.1 Alphaproteobacteria bacterium
GGCCATGCCCATCACCATTGGCGACTCCATCCCTGATATTTCCGTCAACATGATCGGGCCGGGTGGGACCGAAGATGTCGCCATGAAAAGCCTATGCGCCCAGGGGACAAGCGTGATTTTCTCATTACCGGGGGCCTATACACCCGCGTGCTCAGCACGCCATTTGCCTGGCTTCTTGGAGCATGCACCAGATTTTAAAGCCAAAAAAGTTGATCGCATTATTTGTATCTCGGTCAATGACCCCTTCGTTATGGCCGCGTGGGCCAAAGCAAATCGCGTCGATGATCGCATTGTTATGCTGGCGGATGGCAATGCAGGATTCACGCGTGCTGTTGGTCTGGAGATGGATGCGCGCCCTTTTGGGATGGGGATCAGATCTCAACGGTATGCAATGGTGGTGAATGACGGCAAAGTAGCAAAGCTTTTTGTGGAAGAGCCTGGCGCGTTTGAGGTTTCAGCCGCGTCTTATGTGCTGAGCAGGCTTTGATCAGGCTTTGATCAGGCTTTGATTAGGTTGTCGCGCTGGGGTAGCGAAACTTCTCAGCCTCAGTGCGCGCCAATACGTCAACGCGCTCGTTCTCGATATGCCCGTCGTGGCCCCGCACCCACGTCCAGGTCACGGAATGGCCGGCGCGCAAGGCATCTAATTCTTGCCAGAGGTCGACATTTTTTACAGGCTTCTTGTCAGCGGTGCGCCAATTCTTGGTTTTCCATCCGCCGATCCACTCGGTGATGCCTTTAATGACATATTGGCTGTCAGTGGTGATGCTAATGATGCAGGGGCGTGATAGCGCGCGCAGGCCTTCGATCACGGCGCGCATTTCCATGCGGTTGTTGGTGGTGTTGGCCTCGCCGCCCGCTAATTCGCGCTCGGTGCCGTTATAGCGCAACAGTGCCGCCCATCCGCCAGGGCCAGGGTTACCCAAACATGCGCCATCGGTAAAGAGCGCGACCGTGTCAGCCTCCACTTTACGAGAGGCCATAGGCAGAACTTTCTGTAACACCACGATGGAATTTCAGTTTGCGCAAATACTCGCGCGGGTCTTTTGGTTTAACCAGCGCACCAGCGGGCGTATTAACCCAATCATACAAGCGGGTGAGCAAGAATCTTATCGCACTGCCCCGTGCTAAAACCGGCAGCGCTTGTTTTTCTGCGGACTGGAGGACGCGCACGCTTTCGTATCCGGCAAACAGACGGTTGGCTTTTGTGACATTAAGCGCGCCATCGTTTTCGAAGCACCACGCATTCATACAAATGGCAAGGTCATAGGCAAGAAAATCGGTGCAGGCGAAATAAAAATCGATGAGGCCCGAACACGCATTGGCCAGAAAAAATACATTATCTGGGAACAAGTCAGCATGAATAACCCCGCTTGGCAAACCGGTCGGCCATGACGTGGCAAGGTCATCAAGTTCGTGCCCAATCAGGCCATGAAGGCCGGCTTCTACTTGTTCAGCGGTGTTACCAACTTTTTCATACAGATCGCGCCATCCCGCCAACGACAGGTTGTTCTTGCGCTGCATCGGGAATGATTGCCCGGCGACATGAAGCTGAGCCAGCGCTTTACCTAATTCAAAGCAATGCCAAGCCTCAATGCGACGCGGCCACATGCCGTTCAAAAACGTGATCACTGCGGCGGGCTTGCCACTTAAGGTGCGCAAAGCTTGGCCATCGTGCGCCCGCAGCGGGATGGGGCACTTCACCCCTGTCCGCGCAAGATGTTCCATGAGTTCAATAAAGAACGGCAGGTCGGCAGGGTTCACCCGGCGCTCATACAGCGTCAGGATGAACGGTCCATTTTCGGTTTGCAGGAGGTAGTTGGAATTCTCCACACCTTCGGCAATGCCCTTGCACCCCACAACTTCGCCGACATCGTAGCCCGCCATGAAGGCTTTGAGGTCATCGTCGGCAACTTCGGTATATACTGCCATAGACGGCCTTTATGCGTTCAAGACTTTAGGCAAGCTAAACTTCACGGTTTCTTCGGTCACCGTAACCTGCTCGACCGTGACGTCAAATTTTTGCTTTGCAACCGCGATAACTTCTTCGACCAGGATTTCAGGGGCAGACGCTCCAGCTGTAATGCCCAGTACTGAGTTTGGTTTCAGGCGCTCCCAGGGCACAGACGCGGCCTGCTCAACCAAAATTGAATCCTTGCACCCCAAGCGCTGCGCAACTTCGACCAAGCGGTTCGAGTTTGATGATGTCGGCGCGCCGATCACAATGAAAAAATCGCATTTGGGCGCAATCGCCTTCACCGCAGTTTGGCGATTCGTGGTGGCATAGCAAATGTCTTCTTTGCGCGGCGGGGCAATATCGGGGAAGCGGCGCTGTAATGCGGCGATGATCTCGGCGGTATCGTCCACGGATAGAGTTGTCTGCGTCACATAGGCGAGCTTCTTGTCTGGCGGAGGGTTCGCTTGTGCAACATCAGCCACCTTTTCGATCAGCGTCATGGTCCCGGGTTCGACTTGGCCCATGGTGCCAATGACTTCGGGGTGATTGGTGTGGCCAATCAAAAAAATATGGCGGCCTTCACGGGCATGGCGCTCAGCCTCCACATGGACCTTGCTGACCAGCGGGCACGTTGCATCCACATAGGTGAGTTTGCGGGCTTGTGCCTCAGCGGGCACTGCTTTGGGAACGCCGTGAGCGGAAAAGATCACCGGTACGCCGTCAGGCACCTGAACAAGCTCATCGACAAAAATAGCACCCTTGGCTTTCAGGGCATCGACAACATGGCGGTTGTGTACAATTTCATGGCGCACGTAGACGGGTGCTCCGTATTTCTCAAGGGCGCGCTCGACCACAAGGATTGCCCGGTCAACGCCCGCACAAAATCCGCGTGGGGCGGCCAAAAGGATTTTAAGAGCGGGGCGGGGCATCATATTTAATGGTGGTCGATTTCAGACTGAAAACGCGCTAGTGCATTGTCGGAGCAGTATATAAGCTCGGGGCAGTAGATAAGCTGCGGCTTGACCGGCCTGACAGGGCCACACATAGCAAATCCATCCCCCTCGATAAAGCTCATGACCACGCTAGCACAAAGGTATCTTTTCAATGTCTGAATCAACCCCCGCAACCCCGATTGTGGCTCAAAAAGCGCCTTACGGCGTCGATGTCGAGGCGGGTAAGACCTATTATTGGTGCGCATGTGGTCGCAGTGCCAAGCAGCCGTTCTGCGACGGTTCGCACAAAGGCACGGGTTTGGCGCCAATGGCCTATGCCGCTGA
>JANLSL010000613.1:0-12911 GCA_031362385.1 Alphaproteobacteria bacterium
GATATTTCTCGATCAGCTCAGCGCGTAATTTTAATGTCGGCGCGTCGTCGGGCTTTCGGTGCAGCCAGGTTGCGAGGTCAGCCGATTTAATTCCAATCGTCGCAGGATGCTCAATTGTCATTCTGACGTCGCAGCCTCATCCGCTCAGCCAGAAGGCCAATCGTAAAGATCACGAGGCCCAGGCTTTCGAACTGGAGCAGCATCGCAGTGCGCGGATGCCACCCATCGACCATGAGTCCATAACTGCGCACCAGCACAGCCGTGGCGGTGATGGCACATACGACGCTGAGGCCCACCCAGACCCGCTCGGCCTTGAGCAAGCAAAAAGCCGCAATCAGTGCGACACCAAAGTGAAATGCGCCAAACCCGACCCGCAAATTTGTCAGGCCAGCTGCTTCAGCTGCACTGATCGTGGCACGTGCAGCCTCGGTTGCGGGGTCAAAGATGTAGAGCAACCCGACGGTTCCCAGATCGATCACTGAGAACAACAATGCCCCCCGCGCAATCCACGGCAATATTTTTTGTAGACGTGGGCTCATGGTTGCTTCTGCGGGTGCTGCTTTAAGTAGTCACCCCACATATTGCGCACATTGTCCCAAGGTTCTGTTTTGGTGACGTAGTCTGGCTGTTCCTCGGCCAAGAACGCAACGAAGGTGGCGGGAATATCGCCTGCGGTGGCATACTTGCCGCCGGTACCACTCCAGACAACCGCGCCGGGCTTTTGGGCCATCCGCATCCACGGCAGCCAAATTGTCATCAGCGTGTATGACCAATTCAGGGAGGCACTGGTCACTTTGGGGTTTGAGAGTTCCGACAAGCGCCCCCGGTCAGTGCGGATCACCGAAAAGAAATGCAAAGGGCCGGCGGACTCAGCGGGGTAAAGTGCCGGCTTTAAGATCGCTGGGAAGGCCACGGTAGGCCGCGCGACGATCCAAATATCATCGCCGCGCTGTTGCCAGGTGCGCTCAGGCGTTCCAGGCTTCAGGCTGGCCGTAAAGCGCCCCGAGCGGAAGTGCAGCACAGGCACAGTTTCATCAGTGAGGGGGTTTTTCCATACTTTTAAGCGTTCACCAGTGGCGAGGTCTTTGAAATATCCGATGTCGAAATAGATGGTGCTAAAGCCGCCCCCTGGCGCTTTGACCCACATTTCTTTTTCAAGACCATCGTAGCCAACTAAGGCCTGAGGTGCCGCACCCGGCATAACTGCTGAAATGATGCCGGTATGCCAGCGGTAAACAATACCACCGGCGCTGTTGCCCGTCAGTTTGGCAAAGGCCAGCAGATTTTGCGTTGGGTCGGAAAGGTCGAGCGGGGCTGTGGCATAACTCATACGCGGCAGGATGGCGCTGACAGTTGCAGTGGCTAGGACCGTGCGGCGGTTGATGATCATCAAGCGCTCCTTTATGTCTTTAGCGCTCAATGCGCATGAAGCGGGTACGGTGCCAATTCACGATGTTATCGACGTAGCCTTTTACTTGCGTGCCGACGAGGTTTTTTGTGACTTGAAATGTCAGTGGCATCACTGCACCGTCATTCAACGCCAGTTGTTCAGCCTGCGACAAAATAACGGCGCGTTTTTTGAGGTCAATCAGGGCCTTTGCTTCAGTCATTAATCGATCATATTCCGGGTTTTTGTAGCCACCGTAATTGAAGACGCCCGCATTGCTTTCCAGCAAATACAAAAAAGTTTGTGGGTCATTGTAATCACCCACCCACGCCGCCCAGGTCACGTCAAAGTCAGCCTGTTGGATCGTGCTGTAATGAGTCTTGGGTTCATTCGGCAGAGGTTTAGTGACCACCCCGATTTCGCGCCACATGGTTGTGATGCCCGCAGCTGCGCGCCTGGCATCATACCCGGTCATGTTGTTGTAGTTGAAAGTGAGGGGGCGATCGGGGCCATAGCCCGCTTCTGCCAAAAGTCGCTTAGCCTCGGCGATGCGCTTTTCAGCTGGCCAGTCGGCAAAATCGAGGCGCGGCTGCTGATCAATTTCGTAATTATCAATACCCGGCGGCACAAACGAATAGGCCGGAACCCGCCCATCACGCCATACTTTTTTAGCGAAGATGTCGCGGTTGATGGCCAAGCTCAGCGCGCGGCGAATACGCGGGTCGTCGTAGGGTTTGCGCCGCATGTTCACGACAGCATATTCTACAGCCAGATAAGTATGAACGCGGCCCTGCCCTGGCATATTCGTATTAAGCCAGCCAATTTGATCAGACGGGAAGCCGCGGTTGGTAATGTTGGCGTCGAGCTCACCAGCACGGAAACTTGTTAACGCTGATTTTTCGTTTTCCGTGGGGTAATAAAAAACTTCATCAATCGCGACATTCGCCGCGTCATAGAATTTTGGATTTTTGACTGCTTTTACATATGAGTTTGGAATCCACTCGGTCAAAACATAGGCTCCGTTCGAAACCATGTTTCCCGGTTTGGTCCATTCTTTGCCAAATTTTGTCACGACATGTTCTGGCACAACATGGCACGAGCTATGCATCAGCAGGCCCGCCAGAAAGGGGGATGGTTGCGTAAGCTTCATTTCATACGTGGATTGGTCGATCACCCGCACACCAAGTTGGTCGGCTGGCATTTTGCCTGCGTTGATGGCTTCGGCATTGACCACGACATAAAGCATAGATGCATATTTTGAGGCGGTCTTGGGGTCGACCAGACGGCGCATCGAAAAAGCGATATCCGAGGCCTTCACGGGAACGCCGTCAGACCACACCATTCCTTTGCGCAGCTTGAAAGTCCAGGTCAGGCCATCGGGGCTGACGGTCCAGCTTTCGGCAATGGCTGGAATGGGATGGGCTTGCGGATCTTCCGTAGTCAGACCTAAGAACAAATCGCCAACGATGTGGCTTTCCCAGGCCGAGCTGGTCAAGGCTGGGTCAAGTGTGTCGGGTTCGGCAGCATTGCCGCGCTGGAACACCATTTTAGCGACTGCCGGATGGGGGTGATGAACCCATAAGCCAGCGATGCCGATCACAACGGCAGCAAACACTCTCAAAAACTGCATCGCACCCTCATGCCCGCACCCCTCATGCCGCTCCTCGGTGTCCTAGGACAAGGGGATGTTCAGTCCTCAGGTTAGCCTGTTTCGCTGGCCGCAACCAACCTTTAGACGAACAAAAAGACACTGATCTTGAAAGGATTTTAATGTTCCAAGACACGCGCGCGCGCTAGTTTTAATGCCAAGGAAATCGTTTGGTCTTACGCGCTCTTCGAGACCACGATTCAACACTTTGACAGAGTAAAGGACCGCTCATGTTTATCATCAATCGCCGGTGCTTTTTGGCGTCTAGTGCAATTGCTGCTGCATTGTCTGCACTCGCACAGCCATCCTTTGCTGCTGGCGAAACTGACGCAGCTAAAGCCGAGACTAAAAAGCTGAATACATGGCTCGAGGGCCGATTCAAGTTTTGGAACAATCGTAGCCCGACGTCGAAGGCCTATCTGGGCATCAAAGAAGATATGGACAAGTGGGACGATATTAGTGAAGCGCACCAGAAAGAGGACCAAGACCTTATCCAAAAAGATTTGGTTGACCTGAAGGCAACATTTGACCCGGCCAAGCTTGATGCCGCCGGAAAGCTCAGTTTCCGTCTGTATGAATTCAAACTCAACGAAGACATCGGCGACTATCGCTGGCGCAATCATGACTACCCGGTCAACCAGATGTTTGGCTGGCAGTCAGAAGTTCCCAGCTTTCTGATCAATATTCACCGTGTCAGCACGTTGACTGAGGCTGATGCCTATATCGCCCGCCTGAATGGGGTTGGTGGACTTTTGGCCCAGGTCGTTGATGGATTAAAGCTTCGGGAGTCCATGGGCGTTATGCCGCCCAAGTTTGTGTTCGCGCACGTTATTCGTGATTCGCGCAACGTGCTCAACGGCAAGCCCTTTGGCGGCGATAAAGATAGTACTTTGATGGAAGATTTCCGTGGCAAGGTTGCCGCCCTCAAGGTTGATGACACGGCTAAAGCCAAGTTGTTATCAAGCGCTGAGAAGGCGCTGCTGACATCAGTTAAGCCTGCCTACGAAAAACTCATCGCGGTGCTGGAAGATCAAAGCAAACGCGCCACCACCGACGATGGCGTTTGGAAGCTGCCGAACGGCGAAGAATTTTATCGCCATATGCTGCGCCATCACACCACCACCGATATGACCGCGCAGCAGGTTCATGACTTTGGGGTGGCGGAAGTTGAGCGCATCCACGGCGAAATGCGCGAGATTATGAAGAAGGTCAAGTTCAAGGGTGAGTTAAAAGACTTCTTCAAATTCATGAAAGAAGATCAGCAGTTTGTGTACCCCCAAACAGCCGAAGGCAAAGCCCAGTACGTTGCCAAGGCCGAAGAAATCATTCGCGGCATGAAAGCCAAGTTGGATGACGTGTTCATCACCAAACCCAAGGCAGAGCTGTTGGTTAAAGAGGTTGAGCCGTTCCGCCAAGAGTCAGCCGGTATGGCGTTCTATCAAGGCCCTGGCGCATTCGATGGTCGCCCCGGCACCTATTATATCAATACGTTTGATATGAAGGCGGTAAGTAAATACGAGATGGAGGCCTTGGCTTTCCACGAAGGTATTCCAGGCCATCACATGCAGATTGCGATTGCGCAAGAACTGCAAGACGTGCCCAGCTTCCGCAAGTTCTCAAACAATTACACGGCCTATGTTGAAGGGTGGGGTCTGTATAGCGAACGCTTAGGCAAGGAGATGGGATTCTATAAGGACCCGTATTCCGATTATGGACGCCTCGCGATGGAACTGTGGCGCGCGTGCCGTCTGGTCGTCGATACGGGCCTTCATGCGCCCCAATATAAGTGGAACCGCGAAAAGGCGATCCAATACCTGTTTGATAATACCTCAGGCTCAGATACCGACGTGGTAAATTCAATCGAGCGCTACATTGTCATGCCGGGGCAGGCGACTGCCTACAAGATTGGCATGGAGAAGATCATTTCTCTGCGTGAAGCTGCGCGTAAGAAACTTGGCGCCAAATTCGACATTCGCCAATATCACGATGTGGTGCTGCGCTCAGGCGCGCTCCCACTGACCGTGTTGGAAGAACAGGTGGACGCCTGGGTGAAGTCGAAGGCGGCGTAGTCGGTTCTCGTGCCACCGGACAACGACTATATCCATACGTTTACGCCCGCAGAGCAACAGCGCCTGATTGATCAGGCCCTGTTTCTTGAGCCCTATCATCATACCGGGATTGATTTTGCGGGATGCAAAACAATTCTAGAGGTGGGCTGCGGGGTTGGTGCCCAAATGAGCGTGCTGCTGCGCAGGTGGCCGCAGGCCACATTGACCGGGGTTGACCGCTCCGAGGCGCAAATCGCCCGTGCCAAACTGACTTTGGAACCACACCTGCGTGCGGGGCGCGCGCAAGTACACTTAGCCACGGGTGATCGCTTACCCTTTGATGATGCAACATTCGAGGCCGCTTGCGTCTTTTGGGTGTTTGAGCACGTTGCCTTACCACTCCCCATCCTCGGTGATATTTTGCGTGTTCTGAAACCCGGTGCGGTTTTCGTGTGTACCGAGGTTTTTGATAAGGCGCTGCATATCCACCCGCCCATGGCGGCGACGGCGCGGTATTTTGAAGCCTTCACGGCATTGCAGGTTGAATTCGGTGGCAATCCCAACGTTGGCGTTTTAATGCCGGGTTTGTTGGCCCAAGCTGGGTTTGAAGACATCGCCATATCAGATGTGTCGCCCACGTTGGATGCACGTATGACCTCGCCGGCGGCCCGGCGCGCATTTCTAGACTACTTTCAAATGCTACTGCTCAGTGGATCTGGACCATTGTTGGCCAAGGGCCGTATTGATCCCCTGCTGGTGGATGCTGTGAAGGCCGATTTTGCCCAGCTTCTGACCACCCCTGGCGCAGTCTTTAGCTATGGGGCTAAGCAAGTTCAGGGCCGTAAATCAAAGTAGCGCGGAGAGCATCGCGCCGAAAAGTGGCCTTCCGGTTTTCGGCAAAAGCGATGCTCCAACACATCTAGCGCAGTTTGAGCCGCATATGGACGTGGGGGATGTCGACTTCGATGAATTCTGGCCCCTCGGCGATAAAGCCTAAATCGGCATAAAACGTCCGCACGGCTGTTTGGGCATTCAGCACCGCGTCGTCAGCGCTACTGGCCCTGGCGGCGGCCAGGATGTGCTCCATCAGCACCCGGCCTAACCCCCGCCGCCGATAGGACTTCAGGACTGCCACCCGCTCTATTTTAAGCAGGTTTGTGCCATAGGGCCGGGTGCGGGCGGTCGCTACGGCGGCACCGTCCAGCCACAGCAAGAAGTGGCGACATACAGCGTCCAAATCATCCCATTCAATGCTTTCAGGCACGCCCTGTTCGACACAAAAGACCTCCCGACGGATGGTCTGGCTGTGGGTAAACAGGCCGATTTGGGCAGCGTTAATTTCCTCAATACTGATGCTCACCTGAGTTTTGGCCCTTTTGTGCCCAGTTTGGCCGTGGCAGTTTCCATAGGGCAAATTAGCAAACAATTGGCTATTTGCCTGAAATTTCTTATGGTTACATATTGTTATGATCAGGGCTGTCCCATGGGGGTACGGCTCGACTGGAATTTTGCGTGGCTGAGCCCCTTCAAGAAAAACACAAAATCTGGGACTCCTACTGGCACGACAGCCGGATGCAGTCGACTGTTGCTGAAAGCAGCCCCGAGGCGGAATCCGCACTGGAGCTGAATTGGCGCGACTTCTGCCTCGATTTACCCAACAGTGCTGCAATTGTGGACTTAGGGTGCGGTAACGGTGCTGCGATTCTGACGGTGGCGCGCGTTTCAGAGGAAACCGGGAAGGGCTTCAAACTCTTTGGCCTCGATTCCGCAGCGATTGACCCCGTTAAGTATGTTCCCAAAGAAGAGTTACTCAAAAAAATTGAGTTTACCGGCGTGACACCGATGGAAGTGTTGCCGTACCAAACCGGGCAATTCGATGCGGTGATCAGTCAGTACGGAATGGAGTTCGCCGACAGCCGCGCCTTGGCCGAAGCGGTGCGTGTGCTCAAGCGCGGTGGAAAATTTTGCGCCATCACCTTTGCCGCCAATACTCAGGTGGTTCTTCAAGCGGCCAGCAAAATGCGCCAAAGCCAGTATTTGGTTCAACACACCAAGCTGTTCGCCATGGCGGCAGCTGTGTCTCAGGCGCTTTATAATATTGAAATGAACCCCAACGAGGAAAGCTTGGGCCGCGATAGCAAGCAGTACCTCGAGAAGTTTAGTAAAGAAGTTGAGAACACAATGGCGAAGTTCAAGAACGCCGACAGCGAAGTTGTTGAGGCGGTTATTACCTCGCTGCAGCATGTTTTTGTCATTCGCAAGAACACCGATATTGCAACGCAGATCAACATGATTGCGATGATGAAAAAGCGCATTAGCTCGCATATTTTGCGTCTGGAAGCGACATCCCGCGCGGCGCTGGGTGATTCAGGTTTGCTGGGTTTCAAGCGCAAACTTTCAGATGCCGGGCTGCTTAACACCACCAGTGTGCCATTAGACATTAATCCCATCGGCAAGATCGGCTACAAAATCACCGGGACGCGCGGGTAGAGCATCGCGCCGATCCCCCTTCGCTGCTGCGCAGCTTCGGCGGACTGGTATCGAGACCCGCCGAAGCCTTGGCGAAGGCGGGAAAGTGGCCTTCCGGTTTCCGGCAATAGCGATGCTCCAACAAATATTTAGAGCAAGCATCGCGCGGTCAATTTTAAAAATAAAGACTGAGTGACTCATAAAGAAAAAGGGCGGCCCTTGCGGGCCGCCCTTTGGTGTTGGTTATTGAAGTTCGTTTAGAACTTCACATTGGTTTGGAAGAACACGCGGCGGCCAATCACGTCATACAATGACGGATCGGTACCCGACTGCACGTTCGGGCGGTACGTCGGTGGCAGGCGGTCGCGGACGTTGTTCACGCCAGCTTTCAACGTGGCATACGGTGTTACGTCCCACGAAGCACCCAAATCCCAGTACCAGACAGCAGGAACGCCGGTGAACGATTTTTCACCGATGTACTGTGTGCCAGCGCGGTTTTTCATGCTGTCGATAAAGCGTGTGCGAACGTCGAACGAGAAGTCGCCAACTTTATAGTTAGTGTTCAACACGCCCTTCCACGTGGGCAAGCTGGTTCCGCTGCTGAGGCCCTGACCAAAGTATGTCACGGTGCCAGCGTAATCGATCTTCGGCAACGACTTACGTTCTTGTTGCTTGTAATCGAACAGGCGGTTCAAGTAGAGGTCGAAGGTGACCGTGCCAGCGTTGCTGGATGCGCCCATCCATTCCAGATCGAAGCCCCAACGTGCTTGCAGATCAAGGCCAGAGGTCTTGACTGAGCCAGCGTTGATACCAGCGAAGTTACCAGTAGCGGCATTGCCCGGATCGGCCAGGAACAAGATGTCGCCGCCAGCGCGCACAATCGCTTGGCAGTTCGGGTCGGTTACAGCGTAGGCGGTATTCGTGCCGAAGTAGTTGTAGCACGCCGCGACGATCAGGTTGGGTTCAGGCGTCAAGATCGGTTGTTTGATCTTGATGCTGTAATAATCCAACGATCCCGTCAGACGCTCAAGCCAACGGTTATCAGACCCTGTGTTGAACACTGCCCCGACGCCAAGCGTATCGGCCTTTTCAGAGTTGAGGTTCGTACTGCCATCGGTAGTAATGCTGATCTGCGTGCCGGGTGTTTGAGCATAGGTCGCAACGCCGCCCACGCCGGTTGCCGCGCAAAGTGCAGTTGCTCGGGCCCCATCAGGACCTGTGCGCAACGTTGAGGTTGCAGAGCAGGGGTCGAAGTATTGCGGAGCTGACCCGCCACCATCGAACAGTTCCGTAAAGTTCGGCGCGCGGACTGCACGTTGGTAGGAGGCACGGCCACGGATCTCGTCAATCGGCTCCCAGCTCAACTCAGCTTTGTAGGTGCTGTCGTTTTTGCTTTTGCCGGTGACTTTTTTCGCTGTGTCAACGAATTTGCTATTGGAATAACGATAGCCCAACGACAGATCAATTGACTTCGCGAAGTCGGCATTTTTGGCAATCGGCACAGCCGCTTCAGTGAAGATATCGTTGAAGCGGTTAGTGCCGCCGGCTGGTTGTTGCGCGTTAAAGCCCGAGATCGGGCCAGACGCTGAGCCAGGGTCAAGTTCGTACTTGAAAGCACGGTGTTCAAGACCAGCGACAACCGTCAATGGGCCAGCAGGAAGTTGTGCAACTTCACCCGTAACGAAACCTTGTGCAACACGCTGCACGAAGTCACGCGTAATGGTCGACTTAACCTGCAGGTAGGTTACGCAAGCCGGTGAGATGGGGTTGCGACCAAAGGGATTAAATCCGCCAGCACAAAGGCTGGCACCGCCGTCAGCTGCTTCCAACAGGCCCTGCAAACGCTGGGTGTCGATGTTGCCGGTTTGAGTTTGGGCAATTTTGGTGCGGCCTTCAGATGCGTAGGCCTCCCATTTCCAGGCGTCAGTGATGTCACCCTTGAGGCCAGCCATGTACTGGATGACTTCGTTGCCATAGACCGACTGACGCAAGCCAGCGCTGAGGGTGCGTTGACGCATCAAGAACGGCTCGGTTGCCCCTGCACCCACGAGATTTAAGTTATCACCTGTACGCGAGGCCAAGATGGTACGGAAGTCGGCCGGGATGAAAGGGTTGGTAACCGGCACAACGAGTGTGTTGGCAACGGTTCTGCCCGTGGCAACCAATGGCGACTTAGCTTGTTGGGCATTGGTTCCCGTCGGAGAAGATATAGTCACCGTCGGAATCGGTGTTGGTGCCAAGGCCGTGGTTGAGTTGTACCTCGTCCAACCGAAGTTGGCGAACATCTCAATGTTGTCGGTGATGTCGTAGTTGATCTTTGACATAAACGACCGACGTGTCAGTGGCAGCGTCAGGATATTCACGGCGTCAAAGTTGTACGAGTAGACATCCGGATACAGGTTTGTGTTCACTGCGAAGTCGATCGGGTATTTGAAATTCGCAACTTGAATCGGGCTGTTGAACGTCCCGCGTGAGAACAGCGTACCATCGGTGTTAAAGCCGATCAGCGTGCCGCCAGCGGCGGGCACTTGGATTCCTGTCACGCCGTATCTGTTGAAGATCGAATCAACAGCGGCTTGTGACGGTGCGTTGGTCGACGGGAAGTACAAGCCTTCCGGTAAGAATGTGGTCGTGGCCGTAGCAATGGCAGCAAAAGCACGCTGGCTTTTGATCAGGCCTTCGCGATCAGAGTAGTCGAATGCGAAGACAGCATTACCCTTATCACCGGCAAAGTTACCGCCCAACAAACCCTGAAATTGGTATTCTTGTGAATCCCAAGGCTCAGTGCTGTTCGAATAGGTGGCGCGAACGTTCACGCCTTCGAAGTTGCGCTTCAATTTCAAGTTCACCGCACCCGACACAGCGTCGGCACCGTAGGTGGCACCTGCGCCACCGGTGATGACTTCAATGCTTTCGATCAACGCTTGCGGAATGGTGTTCAAATCCACCGTCATGTCTGAGGCAGACACCATCGGACGACGGCCATCGATCAACACCAAGTTGCGGTTCGAGCCCAAGCCGCGCAAGCTGATGTTGGACTGCCCGTTGTTGCCGGGGTTATTGGAGGTTGACGTGCCTGACGGCGTCACTTGTGGAAGGGTGTTCAGGTAGGCATCAATCGTGATGTCTGAGTGGCTGGTCAGCTGTTCGAATGAAACCACCGCGATTGGGCTAGCCGACACATCATTCGCACGCGCGATACGCGAACCGGTGACGACGATTTCTTCAAGCTTATCTTCTTTGGCGGCTTGTTGCTGTTGGGCGAACGCCGGTAAGGCGATGGCTGCAACGGCGCTTGTTAGTAATGCCGAGCGGAATGCGCGGCCGAACGATGTCGTGTGTTTCACGATGTACCCCTTCTTAAGAATTGACTCCCAAGGCCTCTGTAGAGTTTGATTTTCCCTCTTTCCCTACAAAGGCTGGTTCGGGTGACCCGAACCGTTGGCGTGGGCATGGCCCACATTGGGGCTGAGTAAACGGGGTGTGACGGTCTTTCGTCAACTTTGTTTCAAGACAATTAACACTTTAATGAAAGGTGTGGCTAACCTGCACCATGTGGATAAAACAGCATATAAAACATGGGTTTATGTATGCTCATTGATTAAGCAATGAAGCATCCAAGAAAAGTCACAAGACATAAGAAATTACCCAATTTTGTCCTATTACAGCAATAAGATTACACAGCAGACAGGTTGTAACCTGATCAAGCTTCAACACCAGGCTGGGTGCAGCGAGTTTCTGGCCTGCTTATGGTTGAGCCACTTATTATAGGTAGGCCGTCTTATCCGGAATTTCGTTCCCGCTCGGAAAGAGAAGACTCTTCCTTAAGGGCGATCTTCAAAGGCTAAACCTTCTGCCCCCCTCATGAAAAGTGGGCCGGGCAGGAACAAAACCTCACGGGCCCGCTTCGTTCCTGGTTCATTCACCGTCATCAAGGCTTTGAAGAGGATGAACGCGGATGACCGACCAGCCCCTGACTAAAACAAAGGTTTGGCTAAGCGCTAAAGACAATTGGTTAGGCGAGGGGGCTTTTCGGCCTGCGCCGTCAGAGTTGGAACGTCTGGCGCGGCGTTTACAGCAGCGCGATGACAAGTCCGCCAGCACAGCTGCGGCTGAGCCTGATTATTCCGAGGTTTATTTCGCACACGGTTGAAGGTTGAAAGTAGGGCGTCGTTACCTCCCACGATTGCCCTGACCCCGCCGCACCGCTATCGTTGTCCTATATTTATTTGTATTTGGGGCGCGAAGAACGATGGCCGCGGCGGGTTTTTTTTTAGAGCGTACCTATACGTCATTCGATGGTCTCAAACTTTATGTGCGCGATTATCCGGGCCCGCGCGACGCCAAACTGACCGTTATTTGCATCCCGGGCCTGACCCGCAATTCACGCGATTTTGATGCCTTGGCGCCGCACCTGGCCGAAAAATACCGCGTGATGTGTGTTGAACTGCGCGGACGGGGTAAATCTGAATATTCTCCCGATCCCATGAGCTACCAGCCGCCCATTTATGTGCGCGATATGCTTACACTGATGAAAACATTCTCACTCAAAAAAGTGGCACTGGTTGGCACGTCGTTAGGCGGAATTATCGCAACGGTCTTGGGTGCAATTGTGCCTGCGCGCGTGATGGGAATTGTCACGAACGACATCGGGCCTGAGGTTGATACAACCGGCCTGGCGCGGATCGCTACGTATGTTGCGCGCGGCTACAGCGGGCCATCGTGGGATGCGGCTGCCGCAGCTTTGCGTGAGGTTGATGGAAAAATTTACCCTGATTACTCCCACGATGATTGGGTGCGCATGGCACAACGTCGGTTTAAAGAAGCGCCTGGCGGTGGGGTGGTCAGCGATTACGATCTCAACATCGCAAAACCGTTTGGAAATGCTGCCCAAGCAGGTGCAGTGGCTACAACACTGTGGCCCTATTTTCTGCGCCTCAAGGGCATCGCGTTTCTTGCCCTGCGCGGGGCCATCTCGGACGTGCTGTCACCCGAGACCTTCGCACAGATGAAACTTAAAATGCCGCATATGGAACAATGCATTGTTCCGGCGCGTGGCCATACGCCCTACCTCGACGAGCCGGTCGCCTTGGCTGCGTTGGATGGTTTCCTGGCGCGACTGCCTGAGAAATTATCGCCGATGGAATGGTTTTCACGCTTTGCGCGCGGGGTTGAATTTCTCATTCGGCTCAAGATAGGTATCGTAGGTAAATCATAAACAGGTCTACCCGATGGCCGCCTACATCAACGAGTTTACCTATCCGTTTGTGCTCAAGCCTGCGACGACGGCATTGGTAGTGGTCGACTTGCAAAAAGCGACCGGCAGTTTGCAGCATGGCTTAGCCAAGATGCTGCGCGC
>JANLSL010000621.1:0-5564 GCA_031362385.1 Alphaproteobacteria bacterium
TTTTTGATGCCGTCGAGGCCAGCCATCAACATCGCAGCAAAACCCAAGTAGGGGTTCGAGGCGGGGTCGGGGAAGCGCACTTCAACGCGCTTGCCCTTGGGGCTGGACACGTACGGAATGCGGCACGAGGCCGAGCGGTTACGCGACGAGTAGGCCAGCAACACCGGTGCTTCATAGCCTGGGACCAACCGCTTGTAGCTGTTGGTCGTGGCGTTCGTGAAGGCGTTGATGGCTTTGGCATGCTTGATGATGCCACCGATGTAGTACAGGCAGGTATCGGACAGGTCAGCATAGCCTGACCCTGCGAACAGGTTCTTGCCGCCTTTCCACAACGACTGGTGGACGTGCATGCCAGAACCGTTATCGCCAAACACGGGCTTGGGCATAAAGGTTGCTGTCTTGCCATACGAGTGCGCGACCATGCTGACCACGTACTTATAAAGCTGCATATTGTCGGCGCACTTGATCAGGGTGTCGAACTTCATACCCAGTTCGTGCTGGCTGGGGGCCACTTCGTGATGGTGCTTTTCCATCACAACGCCCATTTCTTGCAGCACGGTCACCATCTCAGCACGCAAATCTTGTGCGCCATCGACCGGGGCTACAGGCAAATAACCGCCCTTGGGGCGTGGGCGATGGCCCATGTTGCCCTCGTCGTAACGCTTGCCCGAATTGTAGGGGCCTTCTTCCTGATCGAAAGAATAGAACATATTGTTTGATTCGATTGAGAAGCGCACATCATCGAATACAAAGAACTCGGCTTCTGGGCCGACGAACACGGTATCGGCCGTGCCGGTGCTGTCGAGGTAAGCAACGGCCTTCTTGGCGATGGAGCGTGGATCGCGGTTGTAGGGCTGGCCCGTGCTGGGCTCGATCACGTCGCAGAACACGATCATCAGCGGCTGGGCCGCGAAGGGGTCCATGGTGACGGTCGACAAATCCGGCTTCAACTGCATGTCGGATTCTGAGATGTCTTTCCAGCCTGCGATTGACGAGCCATCGAACATAATGCCATCGGTCAGCATTTCTTCGTCGACGGTGCCAATGTACTGGGCGATGTGGTGGGTCTTGCCGGAGGGATCAGTAAAGCGGAAGTCGACGTACTTTACGTCCTTCTCTTTGATCATCTGCATGACTTTTTTAACGTCCGACATGGTCCTTCTTCCTTACTTTTCGTGATTGTGGTTGAAAACGAGCTTTGCCTCCACGGCGTCAGCCGCAGAGTATCAAGTTGTTGAAGATGCCGGTGTTCTTGTTGTGCATCCCGGCTCTCTGGTGTCCGAAGGTGGGTCTTATATTGCGTCGGCGCCGCGCTCTCCGGTTCTGATGCGAATGGCGTCTTCGATGGAATACACGAAGATCTTGCCGTCACCGATGCGGCCCGTGTGCGCGGCCTTTTTGATGGCCTCGATCGCGCGGTCCAGCATAGCGTCCTCCATGACGACTTCGATTTTTACCTTGGGCAAAAAATCGACGACGTATTCGGCGCCGCGGTACAGTTCGGTGTGGCCTTTCTGGCGACCGAAGCCTTTCGCTTCGGTCACGGTAATGCCCTGCAAACCAACTTCGTGCAACGCTTCTTTCACTTCGTCCAACTTGAACGGTTTAATGATTGCTTCTATTTTTTTCATTGGCGTCCTATTTCGTTTTGGACAGTTTGGGGTTTAGCCTTGGGGTCGCTGCCCCGGCTTGTCGTGGCAGTCCACTGCACGAAAGCCGAATGCGGGCTTGGACGGCCCTCTCTAGTCCCTATATTCAATATCTGTGCCAAAAGTGCTGTACGCTTTTCGACCGGTTTGGTGGGCTTTTTCAGCGCTACGTGAGTAGGGTTGCACAGGATTTCACCAAACTGCCTAAAACGTGTGCTTGTGGATAAAAAGGCCCCGCTAAAGTGGGCTCTGTTTTGGCCACAGTGTGGTTTTCTTGACGCTCCCGGGACGGGGGTATACGAACCGCCAACGGGCCAAATCCCAGCGGCTTAAAGGCAGGGTTTAGGCCCCGAGTAGCAGGTTGTGGCGGGCATAGCTCAGTTGGTTAGAGCATCTGGTTGTGGTCCAGAGGGTCGTGGGTTCAAGTCCCATTGCTCGCCCCACTTGCTCCGTTAGAGCGCCAATGCGCTCTAAAGCTATTGTTTGGTCGCATTTTCGGCGGCGCACCGGAAGGCCACTTCGCCTGAAAATGCTCTGAATTGAATCGACTCACAGCGATGAAGGGCGTGGTTTCATATGGCATCTCAAAATGCGCCCACCATGCCAGCCGTGACCTCAGAAAAGGCCCCCTCGGCGAACGCCATCGTGGGCTTCTCGTCCATTGGGCATTTTTATAATCATTTGTTTGAGCCCATGTATTTCGTGGTCGCCTTGGTGCTGCCGCCGATTTTGGGCGTACCCTATGCCCAAGTTCTCACGTTTATTATCGCTGGCAAAATGCTCACAGGTTTTTTCGCGCCAGTTGCAGGCTGGTTGGCTGATCGCTGGTCGCCACTCGGAATGATGGTGATTTATTTCTTTGGCTTTGGCCTGAGTGGTGTGGCTGTCGGTCTGGCCTCAACGCCGATGGAAATGACGTTGGCGTTGGCAGCACTGGGCGTATTTGGCTCAATCTATCATCCCGTTGGCATTGCATGGATGGTGCAAAATTCCCAGAACCGCGGCAAAGCTTTGGGCCTCAATGGAATGTTCGGCGGCCTGGGCCCGGCGTTGGCTGGAATTTTCGCTGGTGCGCTTTTAGAGTGGTCAAGCTGGCGCATGGTGTTCATCGTGCCGGGTATTGTTGTCATGCTCACTGGTGTTGCGTTCGTGTGGGCCATGGTGGCCGGCAAACTCAAAGACGTTAAAATCACCCGCCACGAAGAACCAAAACTGAATATGAACGACACCGTGCGTGTGTACATTATTCTCACGCTGGCCATGATCGTGGGCGGCATGGCCTATAACGTGGCGCAATCTTCGCTTCCTAAAATTTTTGAGACTGGCCTTGGTGGGTTGTTCGGCCAAGGCACATCGGCGGTGGGGACCGCCATCATGTTTGTCTACGGCGTGGGGGGTGTGATGCAAATCATCACCGGCAACATGGCTGACAAATATCCTCTGAAGTGGGTCTATGCGCTGTTCATTTTGTTGCAGGCGCCATTCTTATTCATGGCCGCGGGTGCAAGTGGCGCGATGTTGTTCGTGGCTGCAGTGCTGCTGGTCACGTTCAATATCGGCGCACTGCCAGCCGAGAATAGCCTGCTGGCCAAATATACGCCGGGCAAATGGCAGGCCACTGCTTATGGGATGAAGTTTATCATCGCATTTTCGTTCTCAGGTCTTGGCATTTATCTCACCGCCAAGGTCAAGGAAGCCACCGGCAGCTTCGACCTTATCTATATGGCGATGGCGGCAGCGATGCTGGTGATGGCGGTGGTGACGGCGACATTACCCAGCGAACGGCGCCCAGCAGCAAAAGCCATGCCCGAGGCACTCCCGGCGGAGTAGGGCTTTTCTGTAGCACGAAAAATCTTGCAGCGCCCATTATTCGTGCTACAATAATTATTGATGGATTTCGAGTGGGACGATAACAAGCGCGCCAAGAACATCGCGAATCATGGGCTCGACTTCGCCGATGCGGAGATGATGGATTGGGCGGGCGCTGTCATTCGCGAGGATGATCGCAAGGATTACGGCGAACGGCGCTATTGGGCCTTCGGTGAAATGGACAGTCGTATGTACGCTGTAACATTTGTTATTCGTAGCGGAAAAATCCGAATTATCAATTTCCGCCACGCAAATTGGAAGGAGGTTGATAGGTATGGCAAAGCGTAAAATCACTCCACCCGAGTACGGTACGCCAGACGAGGAGAGTCCCGAATGGACGCTCGCTGATTTTCGCCAGGCACGCCCGTTCAAGGAGGTTTTTCCAGATCTCTACGGGGCCGCCCTGCGCGTGCGCGGCCGTCCGCGCAAGGAAAACCCCAAGCAGCATGTATCGCTGCGCCTCGACCCCAAAGTGATCGCCGGTTTCAAGGCCCAAGGCCCGGGTTGGCAAGGGCGCATTAATGATTTGCTTGTGAAGGCGTTGGCGAGGACACCGAAGAAGAAATCAATGCGCGTTACTCGGGATAAGCGCGCGGCGTAAGGTGACTTGGCAGCGAAACCCAACCTGCGGCAAGCCCACTGCCCGCAGAGTAGTAATATAAGGCCAGCCACAAGAGGTACTCTGATACCTCTTAAAAAACCCTTCTAAACTGCCCTTTAGCGGTTGACACTGAAGTGTCCATCGCTATATTCCGCGCCTCATCGGACGGGGCGTTAGCCCTGCACCAGATCCAATAAAAACCAAGACGCCCACGCCGGATTTAAGCGAGAAAATCTATGAAGACCTATCACGCCAAACCAACCGACGTGCAGAAGAAGTGGCTTCTGATCGATGCCGATGGCCTAATCCTGGGCCGTTTGGCTGTGATCGTGGCCAACATTTTGCGCGGCAAGCACAAGCCCATGTACACCCAGCACATTGATACCGGTGACAATGTCATCATCGTCAATGCCGAGAAGGTGAAAATGACCGGGCGTAAGCTCGAGCAGAAAACCTATCCCTGGTACTCGGGCTATACGTCAGGCCTGAAAGATCGCCCGGCCAAGCGCATTATGGCCGGCCCCTTTCCGCAGCGCATTATTGAAGAAGCCGTCAAACGCATGATGCCCAAAGATAGCCCCTTGGCGCGTCAGCAGTTCAGCAAGCTGAAGGTCTACAAAGGCCCTACGCACCCCCACGAAGCGCAAACTCCGGAATTGCTAGATATCGCCAGCCGTAATCCGAAGAACAAAAGATAGAGAATCATCATGGCCGAAGAGACCAGAACACTCGCTGATTTGAAAAGCGTCGTCGCCGGAACTGTCGCCATCGTGCGTGAGCCCAAGCGCGACAAGCAGGGGCGCAGCTACGCCACCGGCAAGCGCAAGAACGCGATTGCTCGCGTGTGGATTAAGCCGGGCAAAGGCAAGATTGTTGTCAACACCCGCGCGATTGAAAACTATTTCCCGCGCCCGGTGTTGCGCATGTTGATTACCCAGCCATTTGTGGCTTGCAATCGTTTGGGCGAATTTGATGTGGTCTGCAATGTCAACGGGGGCGGCCTGTCGGGTCAAGCCGGTGCGCTGCGTCACGGCATTTCCAAGGCGCTGACGTATTTTGAACCGGCTTTGCGTCCGGTGTTAAAGACCGGCGGCTTCCTAACGCGCGATTCACGCGTGGTTGAACGTAAGAAGTTCGGCCGCAAGAAAGCCCGCCGTAGCTTCCAGTTCTCGAAGCGTTAATCGGAAAATCTTTATTATTCCAAAGGGCCGGTCGAAAGACTGGCCCTTTTGTTTTGGGCTCTTGGCCCGCTTTGCGGTCAGGGCTAGGCTTTGGATAAACTTAAAGGAGAAAATGCTTTGGTTGATGCTCAAGAAAAGTCACCAGCTGAAATGGTATCTGAAGTCGCGGCGTGGTGGGTTGGTACCTACAGCACCCAGCGCCAAGTTGCGGCTGATGCCCCGCACGTGTGAGTATGAGCATCCCGGTGACGGCATGGTGTATGC
>JANLSL010000630.1:0-6128 GCA_031362385.1 Alphaproteobacteria bacterium
GCCAGTATCGTGCCGTCATCAGCAATCAGAACTGGATTGGTAAATCCGAACCGCTTGATGCTGTCGCCAAGTTGTTTGAGCTGACGCTTCGAGTGCGTACGCGCATTACTCGCGTATGGCTGTAGCGTCGTGATCGCGCGATCTTCGATTGTGCGCGTGTACTTCGGCGTAAACTGAGAGGAGGAATCAATATTCATGCGCCACCCGTTTGATTGAGGAATAAATCGTTATGAGTTGTGTAGGGGTGGCACCCGCACCAAGGTGCGCCACAACTCTGATCTCATGTTGACGCATGGGGCGTAACAGTCAAGGTCGTGAGCTTGTGAATAAAAAAGAAAGACGGGGGTCAAATGTGGATAAAATAAAAACAAGACTGCAATAAACTTTGGTCTCACTCTTGTCGTTCTCTGAAATATTACCGTGTTATTTTTAATACCGTTCCGGTATTGTGATCGCTGTCCCGCATGATGGCGCGTTGAACGCATTCGAGTCCGAGATTGCCCCGCGTCAGTCCGAGTTCATCCCAGAATCGGCGAGCGGCATCCCACTAACAGCAAGCTTTGTCCCATGATGGGCGCGTTTCGTGCCACCTCAATCCGGGATACGCACTTTCCTGTCCGAGATTCGAAGAAACGAGTCTGAGATGCCCGCGTCGGGAGGTGTTTTCACCGCTGACGCGCTCGCCAATGCAATGGACCTTCACCTGCACACAAGCGTCGGCTCCAACGCGCTATTTTCCGAGGATCACTGCGTATCTCGCTGCGTATGTGAGTCACGAATGGGATTTAAATCGGCAATTTGGGCGGAGACGACGCAAAAATGCGCGCCTGATGTGATCCCTGCTCGGGCGTGATGTTTCCCTGTTACGGCCTGATAAATTCCCTGTTCTTTTCCCGATAACTCCTGCTCCAAAATGGCGGGAACCCTCAAAATCACTGGGCAAAATGGGGTTCAGACGCGCTCAAAAAGTGCGCAATTCCCTGTAGATTTCCCTGTTAGCAGGGAAATTGGGAACAGAGACGATTTCGGCTATGACTGCCCGCGCTACCACACCTAGCTTTTGTTAATGAGCGTAGCGAGTTTACAAAAGCTGGTGCCCTACCGCAGCCCCGCAGGGGCGAAGGGGGCTATTTCAATGAAATCAATGCGCCAAACGCTACCAACTCCGCTTATTGGCGCTCCAATAGTTCCGCGTGTAGAGCGGCATAATTGCTAAGGGCCAATGTTCTACTGTCAGGATTCCTGTCCGCAAATGCTGCGCGAGCCAGCTTCTATCGCTGGGCCATAGCCTATCGAAAGAGCGGGGAGCAAGGCTTAGTTGCCAAGAAGACAGGCCCCAAGTCCCCCCAATAGGACTCCGTCGGAGATCGTCGAAAAGATTTTGCACTTGCGACGAAATTCCTTAAATTAGTTATGCCAATCAGGCCGAATACTTGGAAATGGCTTTTCGCATAAATAGTAGTTAGGTGGCAGAGTATCGGGATGGCAACGCAAGAACACACGACGACAGGCGGTTGCCGTTGCGGAGACGTGCGTTACGAGTTCAAGGGGCCACCGGATCAGATCTTGGTTTGCCACTGCCCTGATTGTCGTAGGTCAGTCGGAGCGCAGTCGGTCGCTTGGATTTTCCTAAGCCAGACCCAATTCAAAATCACAGAAGGCCAACCTGCTGCGCACAATTCATCGCCTGGGGTAACTCGGTCCTTCTGCGGGCGGTGCGGGACGACGCTCAGTTGGGTGGGTGACAAGCAACCAGGCCGAATTGACGTAACCGTTGGTAGCTTGGATGACCCAGCGCAATTCGCGCCGACTAAAGCAGTATATCGTCGTCACAAACTACCGTGGGCATCTGAAATTTAATTCTAATCGCTCAGCGACAAAGCAAATCTCACCACAAACGTCGGCGGTGGGTGTAAACCAACACGCTCCCGCGCTACCACACTTACACCTAGCTTTTGTTGACGAGCGTAGCGAGTTTACAAAAGCTGGTGCCCGTAGGGGCTTCTGTTAGCGACGCACAGCGAGCTTACAGAAGCTAGCGCCCTACCGAAGCCCCGCAGGGGCGAAGGGGGGGCTGGTGCAGCAAAACGCATTACAAAAGCTGGCACCCTACCGACCCACGCCATAGCCCAATGGGCAGCGGCTACCGTCTTGTTGTAATCTGGTATAGTGTTTGCCCTGCTGTTGTGTGACAGGAGATTGATATGCCTGACGTCAAAAGCCAAAAGCCCACGCACACCGTTGATTTTATTCCCAGTACGACGCGTAACGCCGTTTTTTTGGGTAATCCTGTACTCGACGGTATGATGCATGCCATCCTGGCGCTCGGTGCCGAGATGTGGGCCGACAAGCGCAGGCTCAAAATCATTGAGAGTTTATTGTCCGCCAAGCGTGACGTCACATTCGAGACCATCGAAGCGTATGTGCCAACACCCGAGCAGGAAAAGGCATGGACTGCCGAGCGCGACCAGATGATTAAAACGACATTCGGATCGCTGGTCATCACCTCTGAAAAATCTGCAACGGCGGCAAAGTAAACCCGGTCATTGCGCGCAATATCCATTCTGGAGGGTTGTCATATGTTCAATCGTCGTAGTTTTGTATCCTTGTCATCGGCGCTCGCTGCGGGCCTCTCGATGGTCGCCGGCGCTAGTAAGGCCTCAGCCAAAACGGCAAAATCTCTCATGGATATTGAACCGCGCGGAACCGTGGGACGCCTTGAGCGGTTTCCATTACTAGACCTTGAAAGTAAGCAAGATTTTATGGCGGGCATTACGTCCTTCGCCAACAATGAGCTGGCCATCGCGGCGCGTGATCGTGGATTGGATCTTTTAAAGGCAAACGGGCTCGATCCGACCAAAGAACTTCCCATTGAGACGTCGAAAAAACTGTTCGGCGGCGATCAGATCGTCGGTCTGCGTGATCGTGTTTGGTATAGCGCTCATAATTATGAGCACGACATTCTCGATGCCTATTTTCACGAAAATGCAGATCGCTATTTAGCCGAGCTAGAAGCATCTGATAAGGCGGGCCCTGGCAAACTCGAACTCAATCCCAGTATTCATATTCCCGACTACACAAAGCATGAGATTCATCAGCAGCCCGGCGGATATGTCGGCAACCCATTTGCTGGTCATATCTATCACTATGCCACCAATATGTTTTATCGGGGAACTAACGACCAAGACCAACGCCACATCGGGTATGCGGCGGGGTGTCCGTTGCCGAAAGACGGCGCGGTGAGGCGTATTCTCGATCTTGGCACCGGGATCGGCCAGCTTGCTGTCACGATGAAAGAGCGCTTTCCGAATGCCGAGGTTCATGGCATCGACATCGCAGCCCCGATGTTGCGCTATGCTCACATGCGGGCGTCCGAGTTGGGCGTGGATGTTAATTTCTCTCAAAGACTGGCCGAAGACACGCAGTATCCCAGCAATCACTTCGATATCGTAATTTCCTATATTATGTTTCATGAAGTCACGGCGGAAGCGAGCCGCCAGATCATCGCCGAGGCGCATCGTATTCTCAGGCCCGGCGGCGTGTTTTACCCCATGGACTTTAACCAAGCCGCGCCGCCGTCGGCCTTGCGTCAGTTTGCCCAATGGAAAGACCATCATTGGAACAATGAGCGGTGGCGTTTGGAATACGCCTCGGTCGATTTCAAGACCGAGATGCGCAACGTCGGCTTTACTGTCACTGATCAAAGCGACGAACGCAGTACGTTTGGCAAGATGACCGGTGTTAAGTCAGCTTAGGCAAGCGTGCGCTCGCAACGGCTGGGTTACGATTTGGGCGCAAGCACTTTCGATAACGCGTCTAAGCGGCCCTCACGCGGGTCTATGTGAACCTTAGGGCCCTCGTGCGTGAAATCCATGATGGTCCGGCCATCGTATGCCGGCCACGGAGTCAGGTTTGGCGCAGTTGGGTTGCCACTCGTGGCAAAGGCTCGCCACATGGCATTCATCGCGCGTGCAACTGCGGTTTCTGCGTCGCCCGCGAGCGGTTTATCGCCGACATGAAGCGTATCGAAAACGTACCTTTTTTCGGCGCCATGGACTGCTCCTTTGCCAGCGGCAGCATCTTCAGCAGTGACCGCACTAAAAAGATACAAATATGTCAGGTGGCCGTTTCTCTGGTGCAAGCGTGCCAAGCCGCGGGCCTGCTCGGTGAAGGCCACGTCGCTCCCCAGGTGCATCAGGTACATCTCTTGGCCGCCATAGGCTTGGGCCAGGGCCGTATCTTGCGAAGCGGTAACCAACTCGCGCAGTTGTGGGCGGTTGATATCACTCATGGGTGTTTCTTGACTGTTAGAGCCGAGCATGAACGGGACGGGGGCTTCCTTGTTTTGGCGGAACACCTCCCAGAGGTCGGCTGAAATATACTTCCCCTCCAGAATGAAGTTCATGCCCATCAGCCCCTTGGCCGATTCAACAATGCGGTCGGCTGATACTGCGCGCAACGCCGCAGCATCAGCGTTCTTCAGGCCCAGGCTTTCGGCCACAGTAACACCTTCCATTTCGGCGGACGGTTTGCCGTCAGGTGTAGGTGTTGAAAGGCGCGGGTACGCACCGCGGCCATAGCCTGACTCGGCGATGACTCGATGGAAAAGGCCGCGTGCCTCAGGCGAGATCATCAATGCCTCGACAGAATAAGCTCCGGCAGATCCGCCGAAGATGGTGACATTTTTTACATCGCCGCCGAAAGCTGCGATATTGCGCTGTACCCATTGCAGTCCAGCGATTTGGTCCATCAGCGCATAGTTACCAAGGCGACCATCGTCAGCGTTTTCTTTGGTTAGCGCCGGGTGCGCAAATAACCCGAGACGACCCAAACGATAATTGATCGAAACCAAAATCACGCCACCGCGTGCAAACGCAGTCCCATCATGGGCGGCATGCGAGGAGGCGCCCGCCACCATTCCGCCGCCATGAATCCACACCATCACCGGAAGAGGTTTTGATATTGCCTTTGGTTTGAAGATGTTGAGCGTCAGGCAGTCCTCACTCATGTCCTCACGCCGAGAGGTAACGCCATACGAATCTGTGCGCACGGCTTGCATACAGATCGAGCCATATGTGTTGGCGGCACGAACACCTTGCCACGCAGTAGCAGGTTGCGGTGCACGCCAGCGCATGGGGCCTACGGGAGGCGCTGCAAACGGAATTCCTTTGAAGCTTTCAATTCCTTGAAGCTCGGTGCCTGTTACTAGGCCCGTATCAATCTTAACGGGGCTCGTTGGCGCCTGAGCAGTTGCACCATAAGCCACGAAGCTCGCGACGATCAAAGTCGCACAAAAACGAATTACCATGAAACCCTCCCAGGATGACCCGGTCTAGTTTGCCCGCGATCCACAAGCCTTCCAAGCCCAATGCAGTAAATGGGAGGGGCAGGCAACACTATTCCGATGGTTCATTAGGTGATATTAAAAAGCGGCGATGCTTTGAAGAGCGCCGCCGCTTTTCTAGCTGAAATATCAAAGCTTTTTAGAAACTGTACGTGCCTCGCTCACTCGAGACGCGACAAACTGCAAACCGCCAGCACGTCCCGGCGACCATTCGCATAAGCTCACTTCTAAAGTAGGGGTAACAATCGGAGAGCAGGCGCGATCAATCAAATGTTCAATTTTGATCGTGTTATACAAATAACTGATCGCCGTTCTGATCAGTCTTCATCATAAGAGCAACTTGAACTCAGTGATAAATCAATTGAGCAGAAAGGCCGATACGCCGCGCTGTATTGTTAAGCCTTGAGAAATTTCACTACCGCATCGGCCCAAGCCTCAGGTTGCTGATCGATAATATCAACGCCGCCGCCTTGAAGTTCGGCATATGCGAAATCAGGCCTGATCTTCATCGTTGCTTGAGCGTTCTGATATATTTGATCGCCAGTATTTGTGATGATCAATGTCGGGTGTTTGATCTTGGGGATCGACGTATTGTGATTGTAGAGGTAGGCAGCGTGATGGCCGTACCAAAACGGTCCGTAGCCTACAAACCGCTCGACCGTGTAGCGCGTCATCAGCTTAGGATCAGGGTTTGTGCCTGAACTCGAATACATCCTATAACGCCCCATGAAGGACGCGACGAGGTGGCTGCCGTCAGGTTTGTAAACGAAGTCGATTTCGCTGC
>JANLSL010000012.1:0-11716 GCA_031362385.1 Alphaproteobacteria bacterium
ACATCGCTGGGTTCGGGTTTTATTATCGATAAAGCTGGCTACATCGTTACCAATAATCACGTTATTGAGAACGCCGATAAAATTTCGGTCACGCTGTCTGATGATACGGTGATCGACGCTAGGCTCATCGGCCGCGATGAAAAAACCGACATCGCACTGTTGAAAATTAAAACTGATCATCCGCTGACGGCTGTGCCCTGGGGTGATTCCGATAAAGTGCGCGTGGGTGATTGGGCGGTGGCGATTGGAAACCCTTTCGGGTTGGGCGGCACAGTGACAGCGGGGATTATTTCTGCCCGGGCCCGCGATATTGAGGCCGGGCAGTATGATGACTTCCTGCAAACCGATGCGGCGATCAATCGCGGTAATTCTGGCGGTCCGTTGTTCAACATTGACGGCGAAGTGGTGGGCGTGAATACCGCGATTTTCTCGCCTTCGGGCATGTCGGTCGGGGTGGGTTTTTCAGCGGCGTCAAATCTGGTGAAGCCGGTGTTAGCCAGCCTGCGCCAGTATGGCCGTACCCGCCGCGGCTGGCTGGGCGTACAAATTCAATCAGTCAGCCCCGAGATGGCTGAAAGTCTGGGGCTTGAGAAGGCGCGCGGTGCGATGATCGCCGAAGTGATCGCCGAAGGACCAGCGTTGAAGGCCGGACTGGAAATTGGCGACATTATTTTGACTTTCGACCAAAAGCCCGTCGACAAAATGCGCGCACTGCCGCGCATGGTGGCTGAAACGCCTATTGATAAAATTGTTGATCTCAGTGTGTGGCGTAAAGGCAAGCAGGTTGCGCTGAAGGTCAAAGTTGTCGAACTCAGAGAAGAAGCCCCTGCACTGGTTGCCAAGGCTTCGCCCGAAGAAACGCGCGCCCCAGATAAAGTTGAGCTTGCTGATGTGGGGGTCACGGTGACGACGGTCAATGAACGAATTCGCAAGCGCTACGGCTTGCAAGAAGATGCCGTTGGGGTGCTGGTTCTGAGTGTCGATGATGACAGCGATGCCGACTCAAAGGGGATTCGCGAAGGCGATGTGATCGACGAGATTCATCAATTGCCTATTCAAAATACAGAAGATGCCAAAAAAGCCATTGCCAAAGCCAAGCAAGATAAACGCAAGTCAATTCTATTGCGGGTGATCTCGGGCAAGAAAGTTGGTTTTGTCGGGGTCAAGCTTCCTGGGTAATGCCGCCGTGAGAGTCGATTTCTATCACCTGCAAAGCTCAGCCCTTGAGCGCGCATTGCCAGCGCTGCTCGAGCGCGTGGTGGCGGCTGGAAAACGTGCGGTCGTGATGGCGGCCTCGACGGAGCGCATCGAGGCCTTGAACAACGCCCTGTGGGTTCATAATCCTAACGCGTGGCTGCCCCATGGCTCGGCCAAGGATGGCTTTGATGCCGCCCAACCGATTTGGCTGACGGACAAAGAAGAAAACCCCAACAGTGCCAGTGTTCTGGTTTTGACCGACGGCATGGCGGCTGCGTTTATGGGCAGTTTTGAGCGTTGCCTCGATCTGTTTGATGGGACGTCTGAGGAAGCCGTGGCGCAGGCCCGCGCGCGCTGGGCCCAGGCCAAGGACGCAGGCTTTGAGCTCCATTATTGGCAGCAAAATGATGCTGGCGCCTGGGCCGAAAAGGCCAGTTAGGCGCGGCGTTGCGCAAGGCCCGAGGGGCGTCTATAACGCCGCCCGAATTGATGTTTCCCCCACCTTTAGCAAAACAAGTGAGTTTTCCATGGCTGTTCAGCGCACCTTTTCGATCATTAAGCCCGATGCCACCCGCCGCAACCTGACGGGTAAAATCAACGCCCTGTTGGAAGAAGGCGGCCTGCGCATTGTCGCGCAAAAGCGTATTCACATGACTAAGGGTCAGGCCGAATCTTTTTATGGCGTTCACAAAGAGCGTCCATTCTTTGCTGGCCTGGTCAGCTTCATGACCTCAGGCCCGGTTGTGGTGCAGGTCTTGGAAGGCGAAAACGCCGTGGCGCGTAACCGCGAAATCATGGGTGCCACCAACCCCGCCAACGCCGCACCGGGGACGATCCGCAAAACCTTTGCAGAATCAATTGAAGCCAATTCAGCTCATGGGTCTGATTCGCCCGAGAACGCCGCCATCGAAATCGCCTATTTCTTCTCAGGCCTTGAAATTGTCGGCTAAGTTTCCTGGATGAGCAAACTGCCACCGCGCCCGCGCTTAGGCTTTCTCGCTTCGCATAACGGAACCAATATGCGGGCGATTGTGGCGGCCTGCCGTGCAGGACGATTGAACGCTGATGCTACACTTTTGATCAGTAATAACCGCGCGTGTAGTGCGATAGCCTGGGCTGACCTTCAGGGCGTGCCGTGGCAACATCTCAGTGCTACCAAGCTGGGCAGCGAAGCGGCACTTGATGACGCGATGGCGCACGAACTCAAAGCCGCCAATGTCGAACTCATTGTGCTGGCGGGCTACATGCGCAAGCTAGGCCCCACAACGCTCGCTGCATTTTCAAAGCGCATATTGAATGTACACCCCGCACTACTGCCGAAGTTCGGCGGGCAGGGGATGTATGGCACGCATGTGCATGAAGCCGTGCTCACATCCGGTGACAAAGCAACTGGTGTTACGATTCATATTGTTGATGGTGAATACGATCACGGCCCCATTGTGATGCAAGCCGAAGTGCCCGTTGAGCCGGGCGATACCCCCGATACCTTAGCCGCACGTGTGCAGGCCAAAGAGCAAGAGCTGTATCCCCAAGTGTTGCGCAAGATTTTCAGCGGCGAGATTGATTTGGATAGGCTTTAAGCCCGCAGGTGCATATCTGCATCGGTGTAAGTCACGCCGATGGGCTCGATCACCACACTTTTGGGGCCAGTTTCCACGGTGCCCGCCACCCACGCCTCAATACCAGCCGCTTTTGAAATGGTAACGGTTTTATCGGCTTGTGCGGGGTCGACGAATAACGCAAAGCCAGCGCCCATGTTGAACGTCCCGTAGGCATCAATGTCGCTCATGCCGGCAGCGTGTTGCACATAGGCCAACACCGGCGGCACGGGCGGTATTTTTTTAAACCGATAGGTAAACGCATCGGGGTAGCGCATTACTTTGCGCCAGCCGTGGCCGGTAATGTTGGCGCAGTAGTGCGGAATAATGCCCGCTGTGAATAAAGCTTCCGTGACGGGCGAGTACAATACAGTGGGATCGAGCAACGCATCGCCGTACAGGCGACCATCACTGAGTTTGGCTTTGTAACCTTCAGCAGAATCGGCGGCGACTTTGCGCGCCAACGACACGCCATTGGCGTGAATTCCACTCGACGCTAAAATCACAATCGCGTCGCCTACTTTCAATTTGCCCGCGATCGTCAGGCGTTCTTTGGGGCGTACAATCCCGATACACGACGCGGCCAGGTCGATGGTGCCAGGGGCCACCACGCCGCCCAAGCTGGGCGTTTCACCGCCACCCCACGATACGTTGCAGCGGTCGCAGGCGGCCTTCCAACCGCGCACCAAGTCGGCAGCGCGTTGTTTGTCGTCGAACCACTCACTACTTCCTGCCGCCCAATAGGCCTGCACAGAAATAGGCGTCGCCCCCACGGTGATTATGTCATTGATGGCCATGGCCAGTGTGTCCTGGGCCAGGGCATCGAAATAGGTTTTGCCAGTGATGGGGCGCATGGCGTCGGCAATCAGAACTTTGGTGCCCAGGCACTCGGTAATGGAGGCCAGCAGGAAATCGCCCATATCGACCACATAGGCCGATTCGCCGCGTGAAGCGCTTATTTCATGCAGGCCATGTTTGGCCAAATTTCCGCCCGTTTCCCGCGCAGCACGCTGGGCGTCGATCTTCAAGGGGTCGATCTTGGAATAGTCGACCCCGGCGTCGTTGTAGGTTAAACCGTTGCCTCGTGGCGCGTTCACAGCGTGCAGACCATTCATGGCGAGAGGACTGAAAAGCTTGGGCAACATACTGAACCACCGCATGATGGCAAGCATTCTCGTGGCCCTGGCACTGGTCACCTTAGGTGCTGGGCCGGGTGCCGCACAACCGACACCAGAGCCACCCCAGGGTAGCGCACCGGTCATGGTCTCGACGTTCGCCGAAGTCATGATCGACCCGTTTTTGGTGCGCAACGTGGCCGTGGATGTCACCGCAACCACAGTGACGGAAGCCCGCGACCGGGGCATGACCCAAGCCCGGGTCAGTGCGTTTCGACGGTTAGTGGAGCGTATGACGCCGCGCGAAAACTGGGCTGCAATTACCACACCGGAAACCAGCAAAATTATCGACATGGTGTTGGAGTTTTCGGTGGCTAATGAGAGATCGTCAGCCGTGCGTTACTTGGCCGACTTGATGGTGCGGTTTGACCCAGCAGCCATTCGTAGTTTTTTGCGCAGCCAGAATGTTCCCTTTGCTGAGACCGCCAGCCGCCCCTTAATTGTGGTGCCGCTGTATCAAGATGGAACTGTCGTGCAGTTGTGGCAGGACGGCAACCCGTGGCGCGATGCCTGGGCGGCAAGTTTGCCTCATGACGGTTTGGTGCCGTTTGTTTTGCCCCTGGGTGACTTGCAAGACAGCGCACTCTTATCGACCGAACAGGCCTTAGCCAAAGACCGCGATGCGCTGATGAAGGTGGCTGCCAAATACGGTGCAGCAGGGGCGGTGGTGGCGCATGCCACACACGCAGGCGATAATTTGAAAATCGCCGTCAGCGAGATTCGAGCACTGGGCGATCAGGGCAATGACCAATTTAACGCTACCGTTGCGGGTGAAGGCAAACTGCGCGCTGATGCTTTCGCGGCTGCTGCGGTTGATGCCATGCGCCCGGTTGAAGACCGCTGGAAAAAGCGCAACACGCTGCGCTTTGGTGCTGGCGGAAAAATGACAGCACTGGTCCCGGTGAGTAGCTTGCAAGAATGGCTGAGTGTGCGGGCGCGTTTGGCCCGTATCCCGGTGATTGAAAAAGTTGATCTTGAAGCCATGAGCAAAGCGCTGATCCAAGCAAGCATTACCTATGCCGGTGATGAAACCCAATTGCAGTTTGCCATGAGCCAAAGCGAACTTGAGCTGACCAAAGACGGCGATATGTGGCTGCTGCACAATTTGCCGCAGCGCGCGGCATCTAGCCCATAACGCGCCGTATTCCATAGCATGGCGGTCCCCCAACAAATTCCACTCGATCTCGGGTTTCGGCCAGCTTTGGGGCGTGAAGATTTTTTTGTGGCCCCCGGTAACGCCCAAGCCGTGGCGTGGATTGACCGTTGGCCAGAGTGGTCTGCCCATGTGCTTGCGCTCTTCGGGCCGGCAGGTTGCGGTAAAAGCCACCTCGCGCAGGTTTTTGCCGCGCGCACCCAAGCCCGCGTGATGAGCGCTGCCAATTTAGACCGCGCCGCCGTCGGCGATATTGTGCGCGCACACAAATCTATTGTTATCGAGGACGCCGAAGCCGGTGTTGATGAAAGTGCCCTCTTCCATCTCTATAACGCCGTCAGTGAAACCAAAGGCTGGCTGCTGCTGACCGGGCGCCAGGCCCCTGCGCGCTGGGCGGTGACGCTGGCTGACCTTAAATCCAGGTTGTCTTCAGTGCAGGCTGTGCGCATTGACCCACCCGATGACGATATGATGCAGGCGGTCTTGGTCAAACTATTTGCTGACCGCCAAATCGCGGTGACACCGGAGGTGGTGGCGTATCTGATCCGTCATATCGACCGCACGTTTGCCAATGCCAGGCAAGTTGTTGATATGGCCGACCATGAGTCGTTGGCGGGGCAGCGCTCGGTGAGCGTGCCGCTGATCAAAAATCTGTTGGCACGATTATCACCTCACTCGGCGTGATCGAGATCGCGCGGGCGAACAAACGCGGTCAACGTTCCCAGGCCTGCGCCAACTTTTCTCCATGACGCCACGTCGAAACTCAATGCGCAAAATGCCCCGGTCGGGAATTTAGTGCGTAACTTCTCAAGGGCTTTAGCTTGGCCCCGCCCGGCGCGGCTCATCAACATCAACGCGGTATCGTGCAGCCCGGGATTGTGCCCAATGACCATGGCGGTGCGTAAGGTATCGGGCAGGGCTTGAATAAACGAGATCAGTTCTTCATAGGGGCTGAGGTACAGCGCGTCGCGAAAAGAAACAGCAGGGTTTTTGAGGCCTGAGCGCACGGCATCAAATGTCTCGCGTGTACGCTTTGAGGTTGAACAGTAAACCCGATCGACGGATAGCGCTTGCGTTGCGAAGTGCGCGGCCATGGTTTTTGCGGCGCGCTTACCTCGTGGTGCGAGCACGCGCGCATGGTCTTTCGCCGTGCTGCCTGGCGCTAGCTCCTCGGCTTTCATATGACGCAGCAGATAAAGCGTCTTGGCCATGACGGTGGCTCTTAAGGCTGTAACTAAATCGACATCTCAGCGTAATAATGGTACTTTTAACCACTCAGTGTGCATTGCAGTTTCATGAAATATGGGTACGGCGAGATTGATTTTCCAATCGTATACCTCTGAAATAGCGACCTTGTGATAGAAAGCGCCATGGTTAGCCCGCCTAATACCGCGCCAGCCGCACGTCCGCCGACCTCGCCATCGCCCGAGGATGTGCCGCCGCGTGAACGCTTCATCAATCGCGAGCGGTCGTGGTTGGCGTTTAACATTCGGGTGTTGGAAGAGTCGCGAAATCCGCGCCATCCGTTGCTCGAGCGGGTGCGGTTTTTGTCGATCTCGGCGTCGAACCTGGATGAATTTTACATGGTTCGCGTGGCCGGTTTGAAGGGCCAGGTGAATGCCGGTATTACACAAATCTCTGACGATGGTCTGACCCCGGCCGAACAGTTGGAGCAAATCAACGTCTATGTGCGCGAATTATTCCGCCTGCAGGACGAGAGCTGGCGCGAACTCAAACTGCTGCTTGAGAAAGAAGGGATTGTTGTGGTTGCAGCTGGTAACCTTAACGCTTCTGATCGCGATTGGTTAGAGCAGCGCTTTATGGATCACATTTTCCCGGTGATTACACCGTTGGCAATTGATCCGGCTCACCCGTTTCCGTTTATCCCGAATTTGGCCCATGCTTTGGTGTTGCAGTTGGCGCGCATTGCCGACGGTGAAACGATGCGCGCACTTGTTCCTGTTCCCCCGCAAGTCGAGCGCTTTGTGCGGCTGCACGGTGCCGGCTTGCGATTTATTTTGATGGAAGACGTGATCGAGCTTTTTTCCGGGCGTCTTTTTCCTGGTTACCGCGTTCTCACCTCAGGCCATTTCCGCGTGATTCGTGATTCCGAAATGGAAGTCGATGAAGAAGCGCAAGACTTGGTGCGCAGTTTTGAATCAGCCTTGAAGCGCCGTCGCTTGGGAACGTGTATCCGGCTGGCCATTGGTGGGGCGATGGCGCCTGAGCAGGTCAAGATGATCTGCGATGAGTTGGAAGTCTCGGCGGCTGACACCTTCAACATTGAAGGCATGATTGGTCAGGTCGATTTAAAACAACTGATTGTCGATGACCGCCCCGATTTGTTGTTCGAGCCCTATAACGCGCGCTTCCCCGAGCGCGTGCGCGATTTTAACGGTGATTGTTTGGCCGCCATTCGCCAAAAGGACATTGTTGTTCACCACCCGTTCGAATCATTTGATGTGGTGGTGCAGTTTTTAAAGCAAGCCGCCCGTGACCCCAATGTGCTGTCGATCAAACAAACATTATACCGGACCAGCAAAGACTCGCCTATCGTCAAAGCTTTGATCGAAGCTGCTGAGGCGGGCAAGTCGGTCACGGCCATGGTCGAATTAAAGGCACGCTTTGACGAAGAAGCCAACATTCGCTGGGCGCGCGATTTGGAACGCGCCGGTGCTAACGTTGTGTTCGGGTTCGTCAATTTTAAAACACACTCAAAAATCTCACTGATCGTGCGCCGCGAAGGGCCCGATACCCGTTCATATGTTCACTTCGGTACGGGTAATTACCATTCCGTCACTGCGAAAATTTATACTGATATTTCGTTTTTTACCTGCGATCCGGTTTTATGCCGCGATGCCGCCCGCGTATTTAACTACATGACGGGTTATGCCAAGCCCGAGGTTTTGGAAAAACTTGTGATTGCCCCCTTGGGTCTGCACGAGAAAATATTGGAACTGATCCAGAGTGAAATCGATTTCGTTAAACAGGGTCGCCCCGGAACGATTTGGGCCAAGATGAATTCGTTGGTCGATCCTTCGGTTATTGATGCGCTCTACCGTGCTTCACAGGCGGGCGTGAAGGTGGAACTCGTGATTCGCGGGATTTGCTGTTTGCGCCCGGGCGTGAAAGGGTTATCAGAGAACATCCGCGTCAAAAGTATTGTGGGGCGGTTTTTAGAGCACTCGCGCATTATTTGTTTTGGCAACGGCCACGACATGCCCTCGCGTAAAGCCAAAGTTTACGTTTCATCCGCCGACTGGATGCCCCGTAATTTAATGGCGCGGGTGGAAAGTTTTGTGCCGATCGAGAACGCAACGGTCCACCAGCAGATTCTTGACCAGATCATGGTCGCCAATTTGAACGACAATTTGCAAAGTTGGTCGCTGAAGTCTGATGGTACGTATCAGCGGCTCACCCCGGGCGACGCCCCGTTCTCGGCCCATGATTTCTTCATGACCAACCCTAGCCTTTCGGGGCGCGGCAGTGCGGTAGAGCGTGCCCGCACCCGGGTGCCTAAGCTGGTTCCCACGCGCCGCTAAAGCTGTTACATAGCGCCCTCTAGAACGCAGCGACACTTCGCCGCGAGAACATTTTCTTCAGGGCCATGAGTCAGGATCGCGAAACCACCCAGCGTCCGTTCGGGGTTATCGATATTGGATCGAACACCGTCCGTCTGGTCGTCTATACCGCTCAAACCCGTATTCCGATTCCACTCCATAACGAAAAAGCTGTCTGCGCCTTGGGTAAGGGCCTCGAAAAGACCGGCTTTTTGAATTCCGAAGGCGTGAAGATGGCGTTCGATACGCTATCGCGCTTTGTCAGGATTGCCGAGACCTTGGGGGTTGAGCGGCTTGACGTGTTGGCAACCGCCGCAGTGCGCGATGCCATTGACGGCAAGGACTTCGCCAAAGCGGTTGAGAAACGCTGCAATGTGCGGGTGCAAATTCTCACGGGCAAGCAAGAGGCCCGCCGCTCTGCCCTTGGGGTGCTGTGCGGAATCCCCGATGCCGAAGGCGTTGTGGCCGATCTGGGTGGCGGTAGTTTGGAGCTGGTCCACATCGGTGGCGGTGACATGACTGAACACACCACATTGCCCCTAGGGTTGCTGCGTTTATCCGAAGCTGCCGAGGGCGACCGAACCAAAGCAGTAACTATTATCAACAAGGCGCTCGAGAAACATAAGTGGGTTACAGGTCGGGCTAAAGACCAATCACTTTATGCGGTCGGTGGAGCATGGCGTGCCTTGGCGCGCGTCTGCATTGCGCAGATGAATTACCCGCTGCACGTGCTTGATAATTTTACGCTCGACCGTCAACAAGCGCTGAGCCTGTTCGAGGTTATTGCGAAGCAAGGTCAGCGCAGCCTCGAAAGCATCAAGGGCGTTTCAAAAAGCCGATTGGCCAGCTTGCCCATGGCTGCGGCGGTGTTGGACCGGCTGATCGAGATCACCAAGCCTAAAAATTTGGTGTTCTCTATTTACGGAATGCGCGAAGGTCAGTTCTTCAAGGCTTTGCCTGAACACTTGCGTAAGCAAGACCCGCTGGTGGACCTGGCTGAGGATATGGCGCGCAGCGCAGGCCGGGCACAGCAAGCGGGCCATGAAACATTTGAGTGGATGGCTGTTCTTTTCCCCGACGAAACACCTAAGCAGCGTCGGCTGCGTTTAACCGCGTGCCTGTTACGCGACGTATGGTGGATGGAGCACCCTGACTATCGTGGTGAGCAAGCCTTCTTGCGGGTATTGCGGTTGCCATTCTTAGGGCTTGGCCATGAAGACCGCGCTGGTTTGGCGTTGGCGATGTTCTATCGCTATGGCGGCGAGCCCACCGCGCCGATTGTCAAACCGGCTCATGCGTTATTGGAAGAATCACGCATCTTTCGCGTTCAAACAATTGGCTTGGCGTTGCGTTTGGCTTATGTCCTGTCGCCCGGTGCGAGCGGTATTCTCAAACGCGCCAAGCTATCACTGCAGGGCAAAATATTAGTGCTGACACTTGGTGAGGGTGAGCCGATGTTTAGCGCGGGCTCCTACCCACGACGCTTGCAGCGTCTTGCTGACCACCTGGGGCTCGAGCACCGCATTGATTGGAAGTAGCTGCTTAAGGCTACGTTCATCTCATACGTTTCCGACCGTCGCGGCTTTTTTGAAAAACCTAGGTTATGAGCGCGGGAAAATCTCGATCTTGCGCCCGCCATCGGAGAGTGCGACACCCAGCTTGCCGTGTTTGAGTTTCAGCGCGTCCTCACCGAATAACTCACGCCGCCAGCCATGCATCGCCGGAACGTCGGCGTTGTCATCTTGGGCGATGGCATCTATGTCTTCCGAGGTTGCAATCAAGCGCGGGGCGACGTTGTCGTGCTCGCATTTGATTTTGAGCAGCAGGCGCAACAATTCCACCACGGCGCGCGGGCCCTGGTTGGCGGGGTCAAAGGTTGGAACTTCGGGCCACTCAGCCTCGGGGCAGGTGGCGCCTTTTTGGGCAGCAGCCACAACCCCAGCGGCAAACCGATCACTGGCCAATGACTTGCCAAGCCGCGAGCGTTTCAAATCTTCGGTCGAGGTGGGGGGGTGAGCTGCGAGCTCGAGCAACGTATCGTCTTTGGCGACGCGCTGGCGGGGCCAATCAACCGCCTTGGCTGCATCTTCACGCCACGCGGCCAATTCGCGTAATACCGCCAACATGCGCCCTGAACGCGTGCGGGCTTTAATGCGTCGCCATGCTTCGCGCGGTTCAATGCGGTAGGTTTTTTCGGTGGTCAGGATCGCCATTTCCTCCACCAGCCATGCTGCGCGCCCGGTTTTATCCAGCCGCTTTTGGAGCGAGGTATAGGCTTTGCGCAGGTGCGTCACGTCCGACAGAGCGTATTTTACTTGCCGGTCTGACAACGGGCGCCTCGACCAGTCGGTGAAGCGCTGGGTTTTATCCAGCTTGGCATCGGCCAGCTTTGCAACCAAAGTTTCGTAACCCACTTGGTCGCCAAAACCGCACACCATGGCGGCCACTTGGGTATCAAACACGGGTCGCGGCAACGCACCACCCTCGTGCAGGAAAATTTCTAAGTCCTGCCGCGCGGCGTGAAAAACTTTAAGTACTTTTTCGTTGGCGAACAATTTGTACATGGGGCCTAAGTCGATCCCGGTGGCCAGCGGGTCAATGCATATGGCCTCGTCTGGCCCGGCAATCTGGACCAAGCATAATTTGGCCCAAAAGGTAGTTTCGCGCATGAACTCGGTGTCGACGGTGACGAATTCCGTTGTGGCTTGGCGCTCACAGAAAGCGGCAAGGGTGGCGGTGTCGGAAATCAGGACTGCGTCTGGGGTCATGCTGGGGCTGGTGTAGCGTCCTTACCCGTTGCCCGCAACCACAGGAATCGGGCTGGGCAGCCCACGGCTGAAGCCTTGACAAAAACAGCCATTCAGTGTGGTTTCACGCGCCCATGGCCGGGCGGGGGCGACCCCTTGAACGAGAGCGTTTTAGGGCGAAGTGGACTCCGGTTCGCCCGCTCAAAACGCGACAAAACAAGAGTCGAGAGCGTTTTAGGGCGAAGTGGACTCCGGTTCGCCCGCTCAAAACGCGACAAAACAAGAG